>JALRJT010000188.1 GCA_023254985.1 Ilumatobacteraceae bacterium
GAGGCGACGGACCACGTGACCCTTGATGTCCATCCCGAGGATGTTCCCGGCGTGCTCGCGAACCTCGGCCTCGTTGTCGGCCAGCTTGATGCCGCCAGCCTTGCCGCGGCCACCGACCTGCACCTGCGCCTTGACGACCACCGGATACTTCGCCTTCTCTGCTTCCGCGACCGCTTCATCGACGGTGTGTGCGACACCACCTGCCGACACCGGGATGCCGAACTTCGCGAAGTACTGCTTGCCTTGATATTCGAAGAGGTCCATTACCTTCTGCTTTCTACGATTCGCGAGCGTCGAGAGTCTGCTCGAGCCAGGTCGCGATGTCTTTGAGCGACGACCCAGGGCCAAAGATTTCCGACACACCTTGCGTGCGCAACTCGCGCGCATCTGCGTCCGGAATCACGCCGCCACCGAACACGAGCACGTCGTCCATCTTGCGCGAACGAAGTTCTTCCATCACTCGCGGGAAGAGCGTGAGATGCGCGCCGGACAACAGGGACAGCCCGACTGCGTCCACGTCTTCTTGGAGTGCTGTCTCAGCGATCTGCTCGGGTGTCTGGTGCAGACCGGTGTAGATCACCTCGAAGCCATGGTCGCGCAGCGCGCGGGTGATGGTCTTGGCGCCACGGTCGTGCCCATCCAGACCTGGCTTGGCCACGACGACGCGATACGGACGCTTCACGAGAAATAAACCCTACGCCCTCGACCGTGACCGATACCAACCCACTCCGACCATGCCATGTCCGTGCCCATCCGCCACACTTGACCTATGTTTCGCCTCGAATTGCGCTCACCGGTGGCCCGAGCCGTCGCGCCGATCCTCGGTGGAATCCTGTTCTTTGCCGCGCTGTTCGGGGTGACATGGCTGATGGCAGGTATCGCCACCAACCGCGCCGAAGTCGCCGTGCAACCAGGTGATCGCACGTTCGTCGTTGGCAACGTCGAGGACATCGCCGAGGCGGTCGCCACCGATGGACCGATCCTCTATCCGGATCTGAGGGATTCGACGGGCAAACGCTCGATCGTGATCGAACACAACGGCACTGATCCAGCCAAGGGTTGGCAGGTCTACTACGCCTATCCGGCGGATCGCGATGAGTCCTGCCTCGTCACACAGATCGCTCGCACGCACACGTTCACCGACTGCGAGGGTCGCACGTTGAAGGTCGACGAGCTGATGCCGCCGCTCGACGTGCGGCCGATCGTCGAGAACAAGACGACGCTGCTCATTGATTTACGCGGAAACTAGACCGCCTTCAGTGGCGCCCAGGCGAGCGAGAGGTGCTTCGTCCCAACGAGCGAGAAGCGAATCGTTGCCTCGGCCTTCTCGCCTTCGCCGTGGATGTCGATGATCACGCCTTCACCGAACGTCGGGTGCACGACGTCGCTGCCGACGCGGAAGCCGTGGTTCACCGGCTGCTGCACTGCGCTCGACGTCGCGCGACGATCGAGTCGTGGCAGCGACGTGCGTGATGGTGTCATCGTCGCGCGATAGCGACGGGAATCCTCTCCCGTGTCCACGCTTCCTTCCTTGTGCACGAGTTCGTCCGGAATCTCACTCAGGAATCGTGATGGCGGGTTGTACTGGGTGTTGCCCCACAGCGTGCGGCTCCAGGAGTGCGTGAGAACGAGTTGTTCCTCTGCACGCGTGATTCCGACGTAAGCAAGTCGACGCTCTTCTTCGAGTTCGACCGGATCGTTCAGTGCACGCGAGTGCGGAAAGACCCCCTCTTCCACGCCGACGATGAACACGACGGGGAACTCGAGACCCTTCGCCGAGTGCAGTGTCATCAGCGTGACGTGGTTGTCCTCGGACAACTCGTCGGTATCGGCGACGAGGGAGACCTGTTCGAGGAACTCGTCCACGACGGTGAACTCACTCGCCACGCCGATCAATTCCTGGATGTTCTCCTCACGACCAGCCGACTCGACCGTGCCCTCGGCGGCAAGTTCGGCGAGATAGCCACTGCGTTCCATCGCGTGTCGCAGGACGACCCCCGGGCCTTGGTCGATGAGCGCCCCACACTCGTCGATGAGCGCGTTGAATGCAGCGATCCCCTTGGCTGCCGCACCACCAACTCCTGCGGCGGCTGGGTCGCGCAGTGCGAGTGCAAAGGAGATTCCAGCCGACGTGGCGTACGCATCAATCTTTGCGAGCGATGACTCTCCGATGCCGCGCTTCGGTGTGTTGACGACGCGCTTCAGGTTGATCTCGTCCAACGGGTTGGCGGCCACGTGCAGGTATGCGAGTGCATCCTTCACTTCCCTACGGTCGTAGAACTTGGTTCCGCCGACCACCTTGTAAGGAAGTCCCGCGTAGATGAACGACTCTTCGAGCACTCGGCTCTGGGCGTTCGTGCGATAGAACACGGCGAGTTCGCTCCACTTGCGGTGTTCCTTGTCGTGCAGGTCTCGCAGGCGCGCCACGACCCAATTGGCCTCGTCGAATTCATCATCGGCGAAATAGCGCACGATCTTTTCGCCGGTCCCCCGATCGGTCCACAGTTCCTTGGGCTTGCGCGCTTCGTTGTGGGTGATCACGGCATTGGCTGCATCGAGGATGACCTGGGTGCTGCGATAGTTCTGCGCGAGCACCACCGTCGTCACCTCGGGAAACGCGTGCTCGAATTCGAGGATGTTGCGGAAATCCGCGCCACGGAATCGATACACGGACTGGTCGGTGTCACCCACCACGCAGACGTTGTGATGTGCAGCACCGAGCATGAGCACGATCGCGTTCTGTGCCA
This sequence comes from Ilumatobacteraceae bacterium, assembly GCA_023254985.1. Classification (GTDB taxonomy): domain Bacteria; phylum Actinomycetota; class Acidimicrobiia; order Acidimicrobiales; family Ilumatobacteraceae; genus UBA3006. Next base: position 2,748 of record JALRJT010000188.1, read on the forward strand.
TGTTCGTGTCCTGATATTCATCGATCAGGATGTGTTGGAACCGCTCCTGATAGGTGCGCAACACATCAGGGTGCTGGCGGAAGAGGCGCACGACGTTCGTCAAGAGGTCGTCGAAGTCCATCGCGCCGGCCTTCTCCAGGCGGTGCTGATACTCGCGATACACCTCGACGTACTTCTCGTCGATGAAGTTCGACGCCTGCGATGCCGCGTCGTGGGGAATGATCAGTTCGTTCTTCCACAGACTGATACGGGCCTGCACGCCGCGTGCGGGGAACTTCTTCGGATCGAGACCCTTGTCGCGGATGACGTATCCGACGAGACGCTGCGAATCTGACTGGTCGTAGATCGAGAACGTCTTTGGATAACCGATGTGTTCGGCCTGTGCGCGCAGGATGCGCACGCATGCGGAATGGAACGTGCTGACCCACATCTTGTGGGCGACGGGGCCGACGAGCGCAGCCACGCGCTCCCGCATCTCCCCCGCCGCCTTGTTGGTGAAGGTGATCGCCAAGATGTGCATCGGGTGTACGCCCGTATCGATGAGGTGGGCGATGCGCTGGGTGAGTACGCGGGTCTTGCCCGAACCCGCTCCGGCGACGACGAGGAGCGGCCCGCTCGGATGGAGAACGGCGTCGCGCTGGTCTGGATTGAGCAGCGAAAGATCGATCGTCATCGGCGCGGAATCAGCGAAGGGTCACGAACGCTGAAGGACGCGCACGGGCAACTGACGAGGTCCGCGCACCTGACCAAGGCTCCACGTCACCGCAGACTTGTCGGCGAGTTCGAACTTCGGGTACCGACGGATGAACTCTTCGACCGCCACGCGCAACTCGAGACGGGCGAGGTTCGACCCGAGGCAGCGATGGATGCCGAGACCGAACGCGAGGTGACGATTGTGTTCGCGATCGATGATCACCTTGTCGGCATCCGGGAACACTTCGGGGTCACGGTTCGCGGCGGGGAATGCGAGCAGCACGTTCTCGCCAGCCTTCACCGGACAGCCACCGATCTCTGCGTCGGCGGAAATCATTCGCGCCATCGTCACCGGGGCGTATGCACGGAGCAGCTCTTCGATCGCCGTCGGCATCAACTCGGGCTCGGCGACCAGACGGGCGAGATCGTCTTCGTGCTGAGCGAGGTGCCAGATCGAGGACCCAATCGAGCTCCAGGTGGTGTCAATGCCCGCAACGAGCAACAACACGATCGTGCCGACGATGTGCTGCTTCTCGAGTGGTCGATCGAAGATTCGCGCCTTGAGCAAGAAGCCGATCAGGTCCTCGCGCGGATTTTCAATGTGATCCTCGACGTGTGCGAGGAGGTACGCATCAAGTTTCTCGAAGCCACCTTGGCGCTCACCGAATTCCGCGCCGATCTCCTCGAGGACGAGGTGGACGGTTTCACGGAAGTAATCGCTGTCCTCGACGGGCAGACCGAGCATGCGAGCGATGACGTATACCGGGATGTGCTGGGCGTACTGCACGGCAGCATCGACGACGTCAGCATCGCCCATTCGGTCGAGTAACTCGCGACACAGCTTGCGGACTTCCGGTTCCCACTCTGCGATGACCTGCGGGCTGAACGCGGGCAACAACAAGCGGCGAGCTTCGGCGTGGAACGGTGGGTCTGACGTGATCGGCGGTGCTGCGCCAATCGGTGCAAGTGCAACGCGTTCCTCGACCGGTGGACGATTGGCAAGCACAGCCCCTTCAGATGAGAAGTGGTCGGTGTCGCGCGCGACGGCCGCAACGTCGTCG
>JALRJT010000032.1 GCA_023254985.1 Ilumatobacteraceae bacterium
ACCCCACGCCACGACGTCGAGTTCCTCGGGGCGAGCATCGCTTGCGACACCCGCACGTTCGAATTGTTCCGGTGTGACGATGCCGGCAAGTGAGCGGCGTAGCATCTTGCGGCGTTGCGCGAATCCCGCGCGCACGAGGGAGAACAATTGCGTCGGTTCGACACCCTCGACTGCGGGAGTCTCGCGACGGGTGAAGTCGACGAGTGCAGACGAGACGTTCGGCTTGGGAAGGAACACGCTCGCCGGAACGTCGGCGACGATTCGGGCTTCGGACCAGTAGGCGACTTTCACCGACACCGCACCGTAGGCACTCGTCCGCGGCTGGGCGACGAATCGGTCGGCAACCTCGCGTTGCACCATCACGAGGAGATGGCGTACGACGGGCACGTCGTCCAAGATGTCCGCAACGAGTGGTGTCGCCACGTTGTACGGCAGGTTGGCCACCACGTGCCAGGCCGAGGATCGATTCGCAAGCGCTGCCCAGTCGAGCTGGCTTGCATCGGCGTGAATGACTTCCACGTTGTCGAGACCCGCGACGACGTCACGCAGTACCTCGACCACGCCGTTGTCGATTTCGACGGCGACGACGTGTGCGCCGGTCTCGGCAAGTGCAAGCGTGAGCGAACCGAGCCCGGCTCCGATTTCGACGACGAAGTCACCGGGGCCAACGCCGCTCAGGCGCGCGATCTTGCGCACGATGTTCGGATCGACGACGAAGTTCTGGCCGAACGCCCGCCGGGGGGAAAGCCCGTGGGCTTCGAGGAGGGAAGCGATGTCGGTTCGGGTGTGGGTCACCAGGTGACCTTCACGGGAATCGGCGCATCGATCAGATCGGAGAGCTTCACGAACACGCTCTGGTGCAACACGATGGCGATGCCCGGTGGCACGAGCGTCGAATAGACGCTCAGGCACTTGATGCTCTGGCCGTTGTTGATGTTGGTCACAACGAGGTTCTGTCCCTGCGGCACCGTCGTGCTGTAACACACGGCTCGCTCGGTGTAGCCGAGCACGGTGAAGGTGGCCGTGCCGGTGTATTCGTTTGCGCTCGTCGCTGGCTTGGCAATCGCGGCGGTGCCACTCGGCGGCAAGGCGGCCGGGCCGCCCAAAATGACCGGGACGGGGACACTGTCTTCAACGATCGGCGGTACGGTCGTGAACGTCGTCGTCGTTTCCGACGTGGTGTCATTCGAGTCGCCAGTTGTCGAGCGTACGATCACGAGAGCGAGCATCGACACCACAGCGAGCACCGCGACACGTCGACGTTCATAGACCGACAGGGGCACGCGAGTCACGCTAAAAGGCGATACCTGGAAACGCAAGGTTCGCGTTGTGCGTCGTGACGCGTGCGAACTCAACGACGTCCACGCCACGCAGGTCGGCGATGTAGGTGCCGACGACGGCGACGTGCGCCGGTTCGTTCGGCTTGCCGCGGTATGGCACGGGAGCGAGAAATGGTGCGTCGGTCTCGATCACCATGTGCTCGAGTGGGCACCATCGTGCAGCTTCGCGCACGTCATCTGCGGTCTTGAACGTGACGATGCCAGAAAACGACAGGTATGCGCCGCGCTTCACGCACTCGCGAGCTTCGTGTTCGCCGCCAGTGAAGCAGTGGAAGATCGTGCGCGTCGGCGTGCCGCATGAGTCGAGCACATCGAAGGTGTCGTCCCACGCTTCGCGCGTGTGGATCACGAGCGGAAGATCACGCTCGTGGGCAATCGCGATCTGTTCGGCGAAGATCTCTCGCTGCACCGCGCGATCGGAATGGTCGTAGTAATAGTCGAGCCCGCATTCACCGATGGCGACGACCTTGGGTTCGTCGAGCAGTTGGCGCAATGGCTCGAAGCCATCCTTGGCGTCGTGCGGGTGAAGGCCGACGGTTGCCCACACATCGTCGTGCTTGGACGCGATGTCGATCGCCTGGCGGCTGGTGGTTGCATCCGTGCCGATGACAATCATCTTGGACACGCCATTGGAGCGCGCGGCATTCAGCACCGCATCGTGATCTGTCTGCATCGCCTCGTCGTAGACGTGGCAATGGGTGTCGACCCACATGGGTGACGTCATAGTGACTTACGTGGGAAGAGCGGTTGTCCCTTCGTCACGGTGAGTCCGCCCGGATAAAGACCCCAGTTCGTGTCGCGACCAACGCGCAGGTCGGCAATCGAGCCACTGAGTCCGAGTCGCGACCAGATTTCTTGTGTGGTCGTTGGCAGTGCGACCTGGGCGAGGATGGTGACGATCCGCAACGCCTCGAGTGCATCGCCCATCACTCGGTCGACTTCGGCACCGGGTTCCATCTTCCACGGCTCGTGTTGTTCGAGGTGCGCATTCGTGGCACGAATCAGGTCCCAGGTGGACTCGAGTGCGCGACTCGGTTGCACGGAGTTCCATGCCTCGGTCGTGGCGCGCACGCTCTCGGCTGCGACTGCAGCAAGAGGGGACGATGGATCAGGGGCTGGGCCGATGCCCCCGCACTTCTTTTCCACGACGGTGGCGACGCGTGCGGCAAGGTTGCCGAGGTTGTTGGCGAGGTCAGAGTTGTAACGGCTCGTGATGCCCTCGAGGGTGAAGTCGCCGTCGTTGCCGTAATTGGTGTCGGCGAGCACGTAGTAACGGAATCCGTCGACGCCGAAGTCGTCGATCAGGTCGAGTGGGTCGACCACGTTGCCCGCGGTCTTGGACATCTTCGCTCCGTCGGTGAGCAGCCAGCCGCCGACCGCCCAACCCTTCGGTGGTTCGATTCCCGCCGACATGAGCATCGCCGGCCAGTACACGCAATGGAATCGGATGATGTCTTTGCCGATGAAGTGGTAGTCGACCGGCCAGCGCTCGGCGAACTTTGCGTCATCCGTGCCGTAGCCGAGTGCGGTGATGTAGTTGGCGAGTGCATCGAACCACACGTAGGTGACGTGGCTGTCGTCCCACGGCAGCGGGATGCCCCACTTCAAGGTCTTGCGACTGATCGAAAAGTCGTGGAGCCCGCCCTTGATGAAGCCGATCACTTCGTTCATCCGGAAGCTCGGTGTGATCGCGTTCGGATGCTTTGCGTACCAGTCGAGCAGGCGATCCTCGAAGCGTGACAGGCGGAAGAAGTAGTTCTCCTCTTCGACGTACGTCGTCGGCTTACCGTGAATCGGGCAGTTGCCCTTGTCGAGTTCGTCTTCGAGGAAGTATGCCTCGCACGGCACGCAATAGTGACCGCGGTAGATGTCGGATTCGATGTCGCCGGCGTCGTAGCACGCCTGCAACAACTTGCGCACGCCACGGGCGTGACGCTCCTCGGTGGTGCGAATGAAGTCGTCGTTGGTGATGTTGAGGCGCTTCCACGCCTCGGCGAACAGCGGGGCGATGGAGTCGGCGAACTGCTTCGGCGACACTCCTTGTGCCTCGGCGGCCTGCTGGATCTTCAACCCGTGTTCGTCGGTGCCGGTCAGCAGGTGCACGTCGTCACCGCACAGGCGGTGCCAGCGGGAAACGGCGTCGGCGACGATCGTGGTGTAGGCGTGACCCAGGTGTGGCTTGGCGTTGACGTAATAAATAGGTGTCGTCGCGGAGAATTTGGCCACCTCTCCACACTAATGGCGTGTCCTAGTCTGACGCCGTGACTTTTTCCTTCGACGATGCAACCCGTGTCGAAGCAGTCGGTGACGGAACGTACGTCGGTCACGTGAACGACGGTTGGGACATCCGCGGGAATGCCAACGGTGGTTACGTGATGGCGCTCATGAACTCCGCGATGCGCGACGCATCGGGTCGCACCGATCCGATCTCGATCACGTTGCACTATCTCGCACCGCTTCCACCGTGTCGCTTTGAGATCGCAACGGAGGTCATCAAGCGTGGTCGTCGCTTCACGACCGTGAGTGCGTCGATGATCGTTGATGGCCGCACCGCGATCCGTGCCATCGGCGCGTTCGGAGAACTGGCTGATCCTGCGCAGGGTCTGCACCACGTCGACATTCCTCGACCGGACCTTCCTCCATTTGCGCAGTGTCGCGCGCGGGACCCGCACGCGGAGAACATTCCGCTCGCGCTGATGAGCAAGCTGAACATGCGACTCCACCCCGATGACCTGGGCTTTGCGTTCGGCCAGCCGAGTGGACGGTCGTTGATGCGCGGGTATTTCGCGTTTGCCGATGAGCGACCGATCGACACGCATGCGGTGCTCCTCGCAGCAGATGCGTTTGCTCCACCGGTGTTCAATCTGATCGAGGTCCCCGGTTGGGTGCCGACGGTGGAGCTCACCGTGCACTTGCGTGCACGACCGGCTCCCGGACCCCTGTCGTGTTCTTTCGAGGCCCGCGCAGTGCAGGGTGGGATGTTCGAAGAAGATGGTGTGATCTTCGACGAAAACGGTGTGCTCGTGGCCCAGTCCCGACAAATCGGGCTCGTGCCGCTGTGATCAGCTGAGTCGAAGCGCGAGTTCGTACACGAGGCGCTTGGGTGCGCCGTAGGTGAGTGCGACTTTCGCCGCCGCATCTCGCTTGCTCATTCCGTTCGCCAACTCGCGTCGCAAGGCTTCTTCGAGTTGTTCCTCGGTCGCTGGTTCTGGGGGGAGCGCCCCCTCAAGTACGAGTACGTATTCGCCCCGCGGTTCCTGATTGCGCGCGTGTTGCACGGCCTCGTGCAACGACGTGCGGCGAATCTCTTCGTGCAGTTTGGTGAGTTCGCGTGCAACGACGATGCGGCGCAGTGGACCGCAGGCGACCTCGAGGTCGGCGAGCGTCCGCTCGAGACGATGCGGCGCTTCGTACATCACGACGGTGCGACGCTCGGCCGCGATCTCTGTGAGAACCGATGAGCGCTCTTGGCCTGACCGCGGGATGAAGCCTTCGAACACGAATCGCGATGTCGGTAGTCCGCTCACGATGAGCGCCATGATCACCGCTGCCGGGCCAGGGATCGCGCTCACTTCGATGCCGCTCGCGATCGCAGCGCGCACGATGCGCTCGCCGGGATCGCTGATGCCGGGCGTGCCCGCATCGGTGACGAGACCGATGGTCTCGCCCGCGAGGAGTCGCTCGACGACCTCGCGTGACGCATCGTGTTCGGTGTGTTCGTTGACCACGATGTAGGTCTTGCCCGCCAACCCGAAGTGATTGAGCATGAGCCCAGTTCGGCGCGTGTCTTCGCAGCACAGCGCGTCGCACTCTGAGATCGCCGCGATCGCACGCGGCGAGAGGTCGCCCAGGTTGCCGATCGGCGTGGCGATGAGCACAAGCGTGCCACTCATGACGACCGCACCTCGACAGTTGCTCCGACGCGCAGACCCCAGCGTTCGAACGAACCTGACGCAGCCTCGATGACGTACTTGGAGCCACGCACCGGAGCACCGACTCTCCACGGCGCGAGGCGGGTCACCTTCACAACGACTCCATCTCGATTCACATAGGCAATGTCGAGCGCGAAGCGCATGCCAAGCGTGTGCACCCAACTGCACGGCTGGATGACGAGCGCAGTCTCCGTGGACGACTTGCCGAGCAGTCCGACACGCCGTGTCCGCGGTGTATCGGCCACATCAGCGCTGGCGAGCACGCGACCATCGGAGACGAGCCACGCAGAGCGGAGGGGTGGCTGGTTGCCCATGGCGACTAGCTGTTGTGTCGAATCTCGAGGGTGTCGCCGTCGACGACTTCGTAGTCCTTGCCTTCGACGCGAATCTTGCCGAGTTCCTTGGCCTTCGTCCACGAACCAATCGACAACAGTTCGTCCCACGCAATGACGTCTGCACGGATGAATCCGCGTTGCAGGTCGGTGTGGATCTTGCCCGCGCATTCGGGTGCCTTGGCGCCGGCATGGAAGGTCCAGGCGCGCGTTTCCTTCTCGCCGGTGGTGAAGAACGTG
>JALRJT010000066.1 GCA_023254985.1 Ilumatobacteraceae bacterium
CGCGTCACCAAGATCATCAAGTGACGAACTGACTGGTTGATTTCATGTCCTCAAGCATTCGCATCCGTCTCAAGGCGTTCGACCACCAGATCATCGACGAGTCTTCGAAGAAGATCGTCGAGACGGTGGCTCGCACCAACGCGACGGTGCGCGGGCCGATCCCGTTGCCGACCGACAACCACCGTTACACGGTGATTCGCGGACCGCACGTCGACAAGGACTCGCGCGAGCACTTCGAGATGCGCATCCACAAGCGCCTCATCGACATCGTCGAGCCGAATGCGAAGACCATCGACTCGCTGCAGCGCATCGAGCTGCCGGCGGGCGTGGACATCGAAATCAAGCTGCAGAACAGCTAGTACTCGTTAGGCGCGTGACGCGCGCTCATGCAGTACACACTGCATGTGCGCGACGTCCAGCCAACGTCCGAACTTTCGTCCGATTTCTCGCTCGATTCCTACGAGCCTGAATCCGCACGATTCGTGCAATCCTCGCGAGGACGCACTCGACGCCTCGATACGTGCAATCACGCTGTGGAACCCTGAAGCCTCGGCCTGATCGAGAAGCGTCGTGAGCAAGAGGCGACCGATGCCGTTTCGTCCGAGCGAACGATCCACGTACACCGAATCTTCGACGGTGGTTTTGTAGGCCGCCCGGTCCTTGTACTCACTCAGCGCGCCGAAGCCGACGACGGTGTCGTTCGCATCGACGGCGACGATCGCGCTGAAGGCTCCACTGCGTGCGGCGATCCACTGGCGCTGTGCCTCGAGGGTGCGGGGCACGAGATCGAAGGTTGAGGTCTCGAATTCGACTTCGTGGTTGTAGATCCTGCGGATGGCCTCGGCGTCGTCGTCTCCGGCCTGGCGGATGTGAAATGCGACAGGTCCGGGCACGAAAGTGACAGTAGTGCGCACGGGTATTGGGACTGCGAACAATAAGGAAAATGTCAGGTTTGGCACGTCCGCCGAGCGTGACGGGAGTGCGAAACGCTAGACACATAGACATGTCCAATTGGTACGACCAGCCCGCTGAGACGTCATCATTCCCCTCGAACACGCCACTAGTCGAATCGTCGGTTGCAATGCCACCGCCTCCGCCACCGCAACCAACCCCGCGACGTCGTCGACCTGGTGTGGTGATCGTCGCGCTCATCGTCGGTTTCGCTGGCGGGATTGCCGGGTCGTTGGTCGCCGATGAATTGAACATCGGGTCGGGTTCGACGAAGTCATCGAACTCACCGGTGCAGTTGAGCGAAGTCGATTCCAACGATCCCTCGATTGGTGACACGGTGATCGCCCAGGTGGCGAACGTGCTCGCCGACAGCGTCGTCACGATTTCGTCGGTTGTCGATGATGGTTTCGAAAGCGGCGAAGCCACCGGAACCGGCGTCGTGCTGACCGCAGACGGTGAGATCTTGACGAATGCACACGTCGTCGACGGCGCGACCGAGGTGCGCGTGCGCTTCGCGGGAGAGACCGAGCCAAGAAACGCGAAGGTGATCGCGAGTGAGATCGGCAACGACCTCGCTCTGTTGAAGATCGAAGCGACGGGATTGAAGCCCGCGACGTTTGCGCAACCCGACACGGTGCGCATCGGCGACACGGTGGTCGCGATTGGATACGCGCTCGCACTCGACGGTGGTCCGACCGTAACGTCGGGAATCATCTCGGCACTGAAGCGCACCATCGTCACCGACTCCGGAGCACTGAACGGTCTTATTCAGACGGATGCGCCGATCTCCTCGGGTAACTCGGGTGGACCACTCGTCAACCTGCGCGGTGAGGTCGTCGGCATCAACACGGCCGTGGCTCGTGGGGACGCTACGTCGGCTGCCAACAATGTGGGCTTTTCGATCGGGGTAGAGGAAGTGCTGCGGGTCGTCGAGCAGCTGCGGGCCCAGGCCAATGGGGCGTCCCGCCAGGAGGGCTACCTCGGGGTCGGTCTCGAGGGCCGCACCGATGGGGGCCAAGGGGCGATCATCACCGAAGTCGAGTCCGATAGCCCGGCCGATGTGGCGGGAATCAAGGTCGACGATGTGGTCCTGTCGGTCAACGGGGAGCCCATCACCGGCCAGGCCGGCCTGGTGGCGGCCATCCGGGACCGGTCCCCAGGGGACACCGTGGAAATCGAGATTCTGCGGGGTGGGGAGCGGGTGACCGTCGAGGCCACCCTGGTTGCCAGACCCTCGGAATAGCCCGATTGGCCAGGTGGGAGGCCCAAATCCCACCGCTAGCATGACGTCTCCGTCTTGACGGCTCGCGCGTTTGCGCGCGGTCGACAGGGCGGGAAAGCAACGTCACAACCGACGTCTGCAAGCGCCCCACGCACTGGGGGACCTTGCAGCAACCACGATCACGGTGCTCCGCCGGCTTTGCCGAGCGGAGCATTTGCGTGAACGGAGGCGGTGGTGCGTTGTGTGAACAGATCGAACGACACGAAGCAGAAAAGGGTCGCCGTTATGGCACAGAAAGCAATCGTCGGCGAAAAGGTCGGCATGACACAGGTGTGGGGCGATGATCAGCGCATCATCCCCGTCACCGTCTTGCGTGTCGAACCAGCCCGTGTGGTCCAAGTCAAGACCGGTGAGCGTGATGGCTACTCAGCCTTGCAAGTCACCTACGGCTCGAAGGACGCAAAGAAGTTGACCAAGGCCCAGGCGGGACACTTCGCCAAGGCCAACGTGGCAGCAGGTCGTCGCCTCGTCGAGCTGCGACTCGACTCGGTGGATGGTTTCGCCGTCGGTCAGGAGATCGCCGTCGACACGCTCGCCCCGGGCGAACTCGTCGACGTCACCGCCGTCAGTCGCGGTAAGGGATTCGCCGGTGGCATGAAGCGTCACAACTTCAACGGCCAAGGCGCGAGTCACGGTAACCACAAGCACCACCGTGCACCGGGATCGATCGGTTCGTGCTCGTTCCCAGGTCGCGTGTT
>JALRJT010000012.1 GCA_023254985.1 Ilumatobacteraceae bacterium
GTGCGAGTGGCGCGATGGAGCCATCACACGTTCTCGCTGCGATGGGGATCGAGCGTCGATGGAGCAAGGGATCGCTTCGAATGAGCCTTGGGCACACCACAACGGATGCGGACATCGACCACGCGATCCGTGTCGTTGTCGGTGCCGTTCAGCATCTCCGTAGCTGACCTCGTAAGCCCCCGTAGCCTTGGGGGAATGAAGGTGCTCGTGGCGATGTCGGGAGGGGTGGACTCCTCGGTAGCTGCGGCTGAATTGAAAGCCAAGGGCCACGACGTCGTCGGCGTGACGATGCGTCTGTGGGGTGGTGAGAGCGACACGGGGTGTTGCTCGGTGAGCGACGTCGACGATGCTCGACGAGTCGCGCAGCAACTGGGAATCGATCACTTGGTCTTCAACTTCTCCGACGACTTCGACACTCATGTGGTCGAGCCGTACGTTGATGCACACGTCCACGGCCTCACGCCGAATCCGTGCATCGAGTGCAATCGACATCTCAAGTTCGACCGTTTGAGTGAGCGGGCTCGTCAGCTCGGGTTCGACGCGGTCGCCACGGGTCACCATGCCAGGCTCGAGAGTGATGACTCCGGCAAGTTGCGCGTCCATCGCGGTGCCGATGTGGCAAAGGATCAGAGTTACGTCGTGTACATGATCGACGAGTCAGAACTGGATTACACGTTGTTTCCCGTCGGTCACATGACGAAAGCCGAGGTGCGCGAGCGCGCGATTGAGCTCGGATTGCGCACGGCGACCAAGCCCGATAGCCAAGACGTCTGTTTCATCAGCAAGACGGGCGGTCGTGAGACGTTCCTTGGAAAGCGCATTCCGTTTCGCCCTGCCCAAGTCGTGACCCAGGATGGTCATGTTGCTGGGAGCGTGCAGGCAATCGAACTCGTCACGATCGGTCAACGTCGCGGAATCGGGATACCTGGGGGACAACCAAAGCAATACGTTGTAGACGTCGATACCGAATCTGCGCGCATCGTGATCGGCGACGAAGCAGACCTCTACTGCGAGTCACAGTTCGTTGACCGCGTCACGTGGGCCTACAGCTCCGACATCGAGCGGCTTTCTTCAACGCCAGATGTTCTCGTGCAGTCGAGTGCCCATGGAACGCCACACCCAGCAGTCATTCGACTTGCCAGTGATGGAACGATCGAGGTGAAGTGGGTCGAACGCCAACGACGTATTGCGCCTGGTCAGAGTGTCGTCTTCTATGATGTGACCAATTCATACGTGCTTGGAGGAGGAATCGCATGCGCGCACTCAAGGTCTTGATTTCGTCGGCGATCATCGCCTCGGTCGCCGCAGTTGGTTCACCGTCATCCGCGGTTGTGTCGTGGGAATTCACTCAGGATTCAGTGAGCCTCGGGCTCACTGGAGTGTCGCCACATGCCGAGCGTGTCGGTTCCAATGACCGTCTCTGGTACCCAGGCGGGCTGGAGGGGACGGCGGCCTCTGACTGCAACGATGCCGGTGTCTGCGCCCGCCTTACCCTGACCAGCAGGCTCGGCAATGACTTCACCGCAGTCACCCTCGCCAACGGAACTCGTCGTGCGTACTTCGTTGACATTTCCCCGAATGCGGGCACGAAGACTGTTTCTTCTGCTGCGTGTACGACTTCCGAATGCTTGGGTGTTGGCACCTCGACACCCATCGCATCCGACGTCGCAGTGTCGAATGACGAGAGGGCATGGGGCGTCCCCGATGCAGTTGTGCTTCCTGACGGTCGAGTGCGCGTCTATCTCGTGGTTTCCCCAACGAAATCGAATTCCTGTCCTGAGAAAGTTGTGTCGTACATCTCGAGTGACGGTGTGAACTTCACCAAGGAGTCGGGCTATCGACTCGAAGGCGGATATGTCGATACCGAGGTGTTGCGCGCCAAGGATGGTGACTGGTTGATGATCACCTCCAATGGCCCAGGATGTGGCAATGGCATGCAGCAGCTGTTCGTCACCACATCGAACGACGGTCTGAGCTGGTCTGCACCGCAGGCGGTGACGAAGGCCGATCGCCGTCGACTCGACCCTACGGGAATTGAAGTGTCGCCGAACGTGTTCCGCATCTACTACGCAACGTCATCTTCTCCGATGGACCAGAACTACACCTTGGCTCGCGGCACATTGAAGCTTGGTTCTGGAACGGGTTCTGGTCAGGTGTCGATTGCATCACCGAAAGCTGGACGCCCCTGCACGAAGCTCGGAGTAAAGGCCAAGTCGGGCAAGATCAAGTTGACCTGCAAGAAGGTGAAGGGCAAGCTCGTCTGGTCCAAGAAGTGACGAAGCTCCTGCGGCGGGCAATGCTCGTCGTGCTGTGCTCCGTCTCCGTGTTCTCGGCTAGTCGAACGACTGCAGCCACGGATCCCATTCTCGAGCGACGGGTAATTGGCACGTCGCTCCAGGGCCGGCCGCTGGAGGCGTATCGATTGGGAGCGAAGGGTGGCGTCGTTGTGGTCGTCATCGGTGTCATTCATGGTGATGAAGATGCGGGACTGCAGATCACGAATGAACTCGTAAAGATGTCGGCTCCACGGGGGGTGGAGCTGTGGGTGGTGCCGACGATGAATCCCGATGGCACGGCGCTCGACCAACGAGGAAATGCGAACCTCGTCGATTTAAATCGGAACTTTCCTTACGCCTGGGCGAAGATGGGCAAACCTGGTTATTGGCAATTCTCGGGTCCGAAGCGCGCATCCGAACCGGAGACGAAGGCGATCGTCAGGTTCATGCGCCAGATCAAGCCCGAACTCGGCATCTGGTATCACCAGGATCTGAACATGATTTCTCCTGGGAAGGGATTTGAGGGCGCGCTTCGCACGAAGTATTCCCAGCTCACGGGTATCCCGATCAAGCGGATCACCGGAGGCACGTATACGGGCGTGGCGGCGACATGGCAGCGCTCGAAGTTTGCGGGTAGTGGTGCATTCGTCGTCGAACTCGGTTCATCGCTGTCAAATGACTCTGCGCTCGTCCATGCCCAGGCGGTGCACATCGTTGCAATGATGGTTCGCGACCGTTGACCAACCACAATGGTTCAGTGAACATGTCGAGCCGCGACCGCCTTTTGTTGCTCGTCGTCGGTCTCGGTGCGGGTTTTCTGTCTGGGGTGTTCGGCGTGGGTGGAGGAATCCTCGTCGTGCCCGGGTTGATGATGTTCGTGAGGATGGAGCAACGTCGAGCACACGGAACGTCGCTTGCCGCGGTGCTGCCAATTGCCGTGGCAAGTCTGGTGACCTATTGGGCGCACGACCACGTCGACTGGCCGGTTGCACTGTGGCTGTCGATCGGAGCACTTGCTGGCGCATTCGTCGGGGCCTCGTTGTTGGCCATCATTTCCAAGCGCAACCTTGCCTTGGTGTTTGCGATCGTTCTCGCAATCGTCGGTATCCGACTTTTCTTCACCGTGAGTGGTGATGGGCGCGGAGAGATCACTGTCCTCGTTGCACTCGCCTACGTTCTCCTTGGACTCGTTACGGGTGCGTTATCGGGACTACTCGGTATCGGTGGTGGTGCCATCATGGTTCCGATCATGGCGGTGCTCTTCGGAATTCCATCCGTCATCGCCAAGGGAACCTCTCTCGCGGTGATCATTCCCACGGCATTGATGGGAACGGTCCGCAATCGATCAAACGCGAACGTTGATATAACGGCTGCAGTGGTTGTGGGTGTCACGGGGGTCGTCATGGCTGTCGTCGGTGCATGGGTCTCGGCGCGGATGTCAGATGCGGTGTCGAATGCATTGTTTGCCGTCTTGCTGATTGCGGTTGCCGTCCGAATGTTGCGTCAGGCGTGGAAGGAAACGACTAGCGCAAGAGGCCAGTGAGGCCAACGAGGGCTTCGTAGTCTTCGGGTTCGTTGTACATGTGTGCTGAAAGGCGCACGTAGGTGGAGTTCCCGACGGTCACGAGTACGCACTCCGCCTTGAGCTCTCGACCCGCACGCTCGATCGTGGAATCGAGTTCCTGTTTGGTGAGGGGTCGACTAGCTGTCGTCTTGACCATCCGCATCCACGGAGCTTCACGAGACGCATCGACGTGTGACTCCACCTTCCACACTCGACGCAACATCTCGGCTGCGGCGTCAACCACTCTGCGATTGTGCTCGTCGCGCACCGCCCACGACCATTGTTCCTGGAATGCAATCGCGGCGGGAACGGAAAGGTACGAGGAATAGTCGGCAGTTCCTTGCCAGTCGAACGATGCCGGAAACCCGTCCTCGAATCCCCACGACGGCGCAAGTGGCGCAAGTGACGGTCGTAGCTGTGGGTTGCGACAGACGAGACCTGCCGCTGGTCGCGGAGCACACAACCATTTGTGAAGGTTTCCTACCCACACATCACAGCCTTGAGGAATCGGCTGCTGCAGCATGCCGGCCGAGTGTGCTCCGTCAATGACAAACATCGCATGCGGATGGGTGGTGCGCACCTCTGCGATCACTTCGGCGACAGGTAAGAGGAGCCCCGTCTCGGACGTGATGTGGTCAAGGACGACGATTGTCGAGGCGTCAACGTTCGGCATGCACTCGCGAAGCCGCTGGGCGATGACGGATGCATCGAGGTCAATCGGGTATACCAAGCGTGCATCGCTATACGTTGCTCCACTCCTCGCAGCGACGTGCTGCAGACCACGAGTCACCCCGCCATAGCCGAGTGAGGTATCGACGATGTGTGGCGTCTGCTTCTGGCGGTTCACGTGGTCCACGAGTGACTGGACCGCAGTAATCACGCCCTGCCCTGCATTTGGAACGAACGCAAAGTCACCTGCGTCGACGCCGAGCCATGATGCGGTGATGTGGCGCGCGCCGGTCATGAGATCAGGCAATTCTGAGCGGAACCAACGATTCGGGTTCGCATTCATGCGCTTCTGGAACGACTCTTGGACAAGTTGGACATCGTGGGGGACCGCACCGAACGAGCCGTGGTTGAGGTGAGAGATCTTCGGGTCAAGTGCCCAAAGCTGACTGCTGGGGCGTTGCTTGCCGTTCAAGACTTCAGCGACTCTATGAGTGACGCTATTCCGTTCGCATCCAAGCCAAGTCGGGCAAGGATTGCATCTGGCTTCGAATGTGGGATGAACTGCGTGGG
>JALRJT010000092.1 GCA_023254985.1 Ilumatobacteraceae bacterium
CCTTGGCGCGCAATTCGGGATCGGTGACGCCCATGCCCTCCTTCGGAGCAAGGCAGAGCACACCGATCTTTCCTTCGTGCATGTTCTTGTGCACCTGATACGCGGCCTCACCGGTATCTGCAAGATCGAACACTTGGGACAGCACGGGATGGATCATTCCCTTGCTGATCAGGCGGTTGGCCTCCCATGCTTCGCGATAATTGGCGAAGTGCGAACCGACGAGGTTCTTCAGTCGCATCCAGAAGTAGCGGTTGTCGAACTCAAGCATGTATCCACTCGTCGCCGCACATGTGACGACGGTGCCACCCTTTTTCACGACATACATCGAGGCGCCGAACGTCGAGCGGCCTGGATGCTCGAAGACGATGTCCGGATCTTCGCCGACGAGTGCGCGGATGTCGCCGCCGAAGCGACGCCACTCCGCCTCGTTGTGGGTGTTGTCGTCGTTCCAGAACTTGTAGCCGGCAGCGCTGCGATCGATGACGGCCTCGCAGCCCATCTCCTTGAGGATCTTCGCCTTGTCCGGCGAACTCACGACACCGACGGGGATACCGCCACCGTTGAGCACGTACTGCGTAGCGTATGCGCCGATGCCACCGGTTGCTCCCCAGATCAAGACCACATCTCCCTGCTTCATGTGTGCGCCGTTCGGCGACACGAGCATGCGATAGCTCGTCGAGTTGCAGAGCGCATTCACTGCGGCTTCTTCCCACGACAGGTGTTCGGGCTTTGGCATCAACTGGTTGGCCTTCACGACGGCGAAATCGGCCAGTCCGCCGAAGTTCGTCTCGTATCCCCAGATGCGCTGGTTGCTCCCGAGCATGGAGTCGTCGTGCGACGTCGGGTCCTGGTCGTCCACGTGGTTGCAGTGCACCGTGATGCGATCGCCTGGCTTCCAACTACGAACGGCTGAACCAACGCGCAACACCACGCCCGAGGCGTCGCTGCCGATCACCTGGTAGTCACGGTCGTGGCGCTTGGCCCACTCGCTTTCGCGAGCGAGACGGGCGAGCGAGCCAAAGGTGCTCACCGGCTCGAAGATGCTGCTCCACACCGTGTTGAAGTTGATGCTGCTCGCCATCACGGCGATAAGTGCTTCGTCTGGGGCAATCTCGGGAACCGGCACGTCTTGGATGTGGACGGTCTTGCGCGGGTCCTTCTGATTGCTCGGCACGCCCTTGAAGGTGTCCTGCTCGGACTTCAGCACCACAGCTGCGCGATACGACTCGGGAATGGGCAGTGCGGCAAATGCTGCCGAGTCGGCGCGGGCTTCGATGGCGTCGAGGATGTGTCGCATAGAGAAACAGTACCGATCGCTGGGGCGTACGCTCTAGTCCATGCCTGGTTCATACATCGTTGCTGGAGCCCGTACGCCAATCGGAAAGATGAGTGGGGCGCTCGCCTCGTTCAGCGCCGCAGACCTCGGGGGCTTCGCCATCGCTGAAGCGCTCAAGCGTGCCGGCGTCTCGCCCGACAAGGTCGATCACGTGATCATGGGTCAGGTGTTGATGGCAGG
>JALRJT010000029.1 GCA_023254985.1 Ilumatobacteraceae bacterium
GGGCCACTCAGCATCACCCGAGTCTTGACTGGGTACTTGGACAGCGTGTCTCGAATCTCGCTCATCGGCTTGTTGAGATCGATCGATACCACGGTGTCGTGCAGATCCTCGACCGTCACCTCAGGGAGGAAGCGAGCAGGATCGGTCTCGAGTTGCTCGAGGAAGATGCCGTCGCGGGTGATCTTGCCGAGAGCCTGGCGATCTGCGCTGCACGAGACGGCCATCGCTACTGGACAACTTGCTCCATGGCGGGGAAGTCGAATGACGCGCACGTCGTGGCAGAAGTATTTGCCACCGAATTGTGCGCCGATTCCCGTTTGCTGAGAGAGCTTCAGCACCTTGGCTTCAAGGTCGAGGTCGCGGAATCCGTGACCAGTTGCGCTGCCACTCGTCGGAAGTGAGTCGAGATAGCGGGCACTTGCCAACTTGGCCGTCTCGACGGCGTACTCGGCAGACGTTCCGCCGATCACGACGGCGAGATGGTATGGCGGGCACGCTGCGGTGCCGAGTGTCTTCATCTTCTCGAACAGCCACGGCAACAACATCTTTTCGTTCAGGAGGGCTTTAGTCTCTTGGAACAGGTAACTCTTGTTCGCCGAACCGCCACCCTTGGCGAGGAACAGGAACTTGTAGGCATCTCCATCGACCGCGCGGATCTTGATCTCGGCCGGCAGGTTCGTGTTGGTGTTGCGCTCGTCGTACATCGTGAGAGGCGCGAGTTGGCTATAGCGCAGGTTGCTCGTGAGATAGGTGTCGTAGATACCGCGAGCGATCGCTTCCTCATCTCCGCCGCCAGTGAACACGAACTGGCCCTTCTTAGCTTTTACGATCGCTGTCCCGGTGTCCTGGCACATCGGCAACACACCACCGGCGGCGATGCTCGCGTTCTTCAGGAGATCGAGCGCAACGAATCGGTCGTTGGCACTTGCCTCTGGATCATCGAGAATCTTGGCGAGTTGCTCGAGATGGCCCGAGCGCAACAAGTGGGCGATGTCGCGCATCGCAGTTCGAGTGAGCAATGTGATCGCCGAGGGATCGACGCGAAGGAACTCACCGTGAGGTGTAGTGAACGTGTCGATGCCATCGGTTCCGAGCAGTCGGTACTCGGTCGTGTCCGGGCCGAGTGGGAGCAGATCGGAGTGAACGAATGGTGCCGGTTGGGATGAAGCCATCGTTGGTCCCGACCGCTCGCGCTTAGACGAGAGCTGGCGTTCCCTTGAACGCGCCAGGATCGCCTGATGCGGGGATGAGTGGCTTGGACCACGCCACCGTCTCGGCGATCGTCGACGCGACCACGCGCCATTCCTTTGGGTTCCAACCTTCGGCGCTCGCGGCCACCGTTCCGTCTCCGCGAAGGAAGACGAAGGCGGGGAGTTCGCTGAGGCCCAGTTGCTTGACGAAGGTGCGGTCAGGGTCGGCGAAGGTGAGGAACTCTGTCGCGAGTGGTCCGAGGAACTGCTTGGCTTCAGTTGCACTCGCGGTGACGACGAAGTTGACGCGGGTGGCGGCACCGGAGAACTGGCGCATGATGCGAGCGCAGGTGTTCAGGATCCACGCACTTTCGTGCGTGTACGGGTCGATGATGAAGCTCGTGAGATGGAAAAGGGTGAGCCACTCGCGCAACGTCCGACCGTCCGCGTCGAGTGGGGTGAGGACGGTGTCGAGGGAGGGTGCTGTTGCCACGCCTGAAACGGTAGCAATCTTGGGTCGCGCGACCCGATATGGCCGTCGGCACATCCATTCGTGTGCCTACCGCGTCGCCCCCTAGCCTTGGGCGCATGTCCGCTCGTTCACGCAACCTGCCCCGTCGTTCCTGCCTGTCGATTCCTGGATCGTCGGACAAAATGCTCGCCAAGGGTCCAGGCATCCCCGCCGACATGGTGTTCCTCGATCTTGAAGATGCGGTAGCGCCAAAAGAAAAAGAGGCCTCGCGGGCAAAGATCGCTACTGCAATCCGCACACAGGAGTGGGGCGACAAGGTCCTGTGCGTGCGGGTGAACGATTGGTCGACGAAGTGGACGGCCTTCGACATCATCGAAGTGGTCGGCAACGCGGGTCCGCGATTGGACGAAATCATGCTGCCGAAAGTCGAGTCGGCCGCACAGATCGTCGCCACCGACATGTTGCTTCGTCAAGTGGAAATCGCTGCAGGACTTCCGATCGGGCACATTGGCATCGAGGCCCAGATCGAGACCGCGCGCGGTCTCATCAACGTCGAAGAGATTTGTGCGGCAAGCCCGCGACTCGAGACGATCATCTTCGGTCCGGCCGACTTCGCTGCGAGCATGGAGATGCCGGTCCTTACGGGTGGCGTGCCGATCGAGCAGTACCCAGGAGATCACTTCCACTATGTGTTCAACAAGATCTTGATGGCCGGCCGTGCGAACTCATTGCAGGTCATCGACGGTCCATTCCTCCACGTTCGCGACTCAGAGGGATTGCGCAATTACTCGCTGCGTGCTCGCATGCTCGGTTTCGACGGCAAGTGGGCGTTGCACCCCGACCAGGTCACGGTGCTCAACGACGTGTTCTCGCCGACGCAGGAACAGTTCGATCGTGCGTGGGCGATTATCGACGCCTACAGGGAAGCGACCGAGGGTGAAGGCAAGGGAGCTGTGATGTTCGGCAATGAGATGATCGACGAGGCCAGTCGCAAGATGGCACTCAAGTTCATCTCGCGCGGCGAGCGAGCCGGTCGCGTGCGTTCGCCGAAGAGCTGACGACTCCGTGTCACCTCGCTTCGACGCGGTGCTTTTCGATGCGGGTGGTGTGTTCATCCTTCCTGACCCGGTCGCGATGTCGAGAGCGGTCGCACCATTCGGAGGAGACGCGTCGATTCCCTCGTTGATGCGGGCGCACTACGCGGGCATGGCGAATCTCGATCGCTACGCGGCTGCTCATGCGAAGGACACGATTGATTCGTTCAGCTGGGAGCCGTATCGCGAGGCCTACATGGACTGCGTCGGGATTCCCGACCAACACAAGTCACAAGCACAAGAGATCGCGCGCAAGATGTTCTCGCCGTTCCTGTGGCGTTTTCCTATTGATGACTCGGTGGCCGCCTTATGGCGACTCCACCTTCACGGATTGCCGATTGGTGTTGTATCGAACGCGAGTGGTCAGGTCGAGGCGACACTCGCCGCGCAATGTGTGTGCCAGGTCGGCTCTGGCGCGGGTGTGCCGGTGTTGATCGTCACCGACTCGCACGCCGTGGGCGTGGCTAAGCCGCATCCCGGTGTATTCGCCAATGCCATCGCGCTACTGAACAGTCGGGGAATCTCCACCGATCGCATCGCATACGTCGGAGACTCCTACGTGAACGACGTGGGCGGAGCACGCAACGCGGGACTCCACCCGTTGCTCCTCGATCCCTATGACGATCACGCAGAGTTTGACTGCGAACGCATCACGTCGGTACACGACGTGATGAACTTCGTCTAGCGAGGTTTGGATTCCTCACACAGCCGGCGAGCGATCACCTTCAGGCACAATGTCTCGTCTGCTCCTTCGAAGATTGACAGCACGCGTGCATCGACGAAAAGTCGCGAAACCGGATATTCCTCGGCGTAGCCGTAACCGCCGTGGATCTGCATTGCTTCACGGGTGACCCACTCGGCAGCCTTGCAGACATACGCCTTGACCATGCTCGCTTCCATCGCACCTTCGCCCTTGCCCATCATCTTGGCGACTGCATAACTGAACTGGCGTGACGCCTGTGTGATGACGGCCATTCGGCCGAGCTTCAGCTTCGTGAGCTGGTACTCGGAGATTGGGCTTCCGAACACGGTGCGGTTGGTGGCGTAGTCGTAGGCGGCTTCATATGCGGCCTGCATTACTCCGACTGCACGCGCAGCGGTCTGGAGTCGACCATTTTCGAAGCCTTCCATTTGGTAGTAGAAGCCCTTGCCGAGACCGTCGTCTTCGCCGATCAAGTTGGCGTGGGGGACCCACCAGTTTTCGATCGCGATTTCGTAGCTATGCATGCCGCGATAGCCGATGGTGTCGATCGGGCGACCCTCCATCTTTCCGCCACCGGGTTGAGTGAACGTGAAGCCGTGTGCGTCGCCGATCGGCTTTGGAACGATGAAGATGCTGAGACCCTTGTGCAACTTGCTGCGATCAGGATCTGTGCGCGCAAGCAACATGAGCACGTTGGCGCGTGCGCCGAAGGTGCACCACGTCTTGACTCCGTTGATCACCCAGCCGTCGTTGCCATCGGAATCGGGAGTGCGGACAGCGGTGGTCTTCAGGCTGGCGACGTCGCTGCCGTAGTCGGGTTCCGTCACTGCGACTGCCGCCATGACTTCAGTGGTTGCCAACTTCGGCAGCCACTCCTTCTTTTGAGCCTCGGTGCCACCCTTCACGAGTGCGCGGGTGAGGATCTCCGGTCGCGTGATCAGTGAGCCACCGATTCCGAGGGATGCGCGCGAGAGTTCTTCGGTGGCGATGCAGCTCGCCATGTATTCACCGTCGCCGCCTTCGCTGAAGCCGCCGTACTCGCTCGGCACCGACAGACCGAATGCGCCGAGCTCTGCAAGACCAGAGATGATCTCCTCGGGGACGTCCTCGTTGTATCGGTGGACGTGTTCCGCACGTGGGGCGATGATCTTTGCGGCGAAGCCGCGAAACGTGTCCTGCACCATCTCAAACTCGTCATCCAAGTGCCGCGGACCTTGCGAGTCTGCAAGTGAGGCAACGAAGTCGGGATTGCGATATGTCGAGACGAAGTCCATCGCCGATGCGAAGGGTTGGGCACTGACGCCCCACAGTGGCTCGCGGCCGAGAATACGACTGGCAACCTCATGCACCATGTCCGCGACAAATGCACAAGTGATGAGTCCCTCGGTTTCGCCCTTCGCGCCGTAGTCGATGAGTGACGAGGCCGTTTCGACTGCTGCGGCGCTGTGCGCGATGTCGTAGGCGAGTTGTTGCTGCACATCGGGGCCGCCGTTGGCGATCAGTGTTGCGATCCCCGTGCGAACCACCCCACGAGCGACGTCGACAACTTCTGCTGCACGTGTGATGTCTGGAGAGGTTCTCGAAGATGTGGAGGCCATGGGGCAACGCTACCGAGAGGTATTTCCGTTGGCCTAACCGTGCGGGAGTGACTCGCCTACGATTTGGGGTAGTGGTATCGATCAGCGGGCTTCGCTCGACCCTCACGACCCTGAAGTGGGTGCTGTTCGCCGCGATCGTCTACTTCTTCATCTTGCCGCTCATCCCCGGATTCCGGAACGCGGTGGCAGAACTGAGCCACGTCACGCCGTCTTTGCTCGTCCTCGGACTCGCTCTCGAGATGGCGGCCCTGTTCGCGTATTCGATGCTTACCCATGCCGTCCTCGGGACCCACCACCAAACGCCATCGGTATGGAGACTGTTTCGCATCCAGATGAGTACGAAGGCCGTCGGCAATATTCTTCCGGGTGGCAGTGCCGCCAGTAGCGCGCTTGGCTATCGCCTGTTGACGCTGTCGGGCGTAAGTGGGCCAGATGCCGGCTTTGCACTTGCCACTGCAGGACTCGGGTCGGCAGTGGTGCTCAACCTGATTTTGTGGGTCGGGTTGATTGCCTCGATCCCTGGTCGCGGAGTGAACGCCGCGTACGGCACGGCCGCACTCGTCGGTGTCATCGTGATGCTGATCGCTGCCGCATTGATCTTCGGATTGATCGACGGCCAGGGTCGCGCTGAGCGCGCATTGCGCTGGTGCGCACGAACCATGCGCTTCGATGAAGACCGGGCAGCAGAAGTTCTGCGCCACATGGGGAACCGATTGCAAGGCCTCGCATCGGAGCCAGGCCTGTTGTGGCGGGTGTTGTTTTGGGCCACGGTGAACTGGTTGCTCGATGCAGTCGCGCTCTGGGTGTTTCTACGTGCTTTCGGCGCATCGCTCGATTTCGATGCGTTGATCGTGTCGTTCGGACTGGCCAACATCATGTCGGTTGTGCCGATCACTCCCGGCGGGCTCGGAATCGTCGAGGGCATCTACATTCCGACGCTGATCGGATTCGGTCTCACGCGCAACACGGCGACGGTCGGCGTCCTTTCGTATCGCGTCGCGCAGTACTGGGTGCCCATCATTGTCGGTGGCGTGTTGTATCTCACGTTGCGCGTAGGGCCGTTTGCTATCGAGCGACGTCAGAAGTTGAAGCCGATTCGTCGTATCGCAGCTGACGAAGTCGCGCACCCGTCGAGTCGCATCGACTGGATCGAACATTATGCACCACGTGACCGCACCGGTCAGTTCCCGTTGCCCGACTTCAAGGGAATGGACGACGATGACGACATCGATGGGTAGCGTGAGGTGACATGACCACACACGAACGACCATTCGGCCGCTGCCTCGAGGATTTCGTCGTCGGCGACGTCTATCGTCACTGGCCGGGCAAGACGATCACGGAAGCAGACGACCATCTGTTCTGCATGATCACGATGAACCACCACCCGCTGCACACCAACGATTGGTTCGCTTCGCAGAGCGTTCAGGGTCGCAATGTTGTCGTCGGCAATCTCGTCTACTCACTGGTCCTGGGCATGAGCGTGCCGGACGTGAGTGGCGCAGCAATCGCGAACCTCGAGGTGGAAACACTGCAGCACAAGTTCCCCACGTTTCACGGCGACACCATCCATGCCGAGACGCGAGTCCTCGACGTGCAGGAGTCGAAGTCGAAGAACGATCGCGGTGTCGTCACCGTCGAGACGAAGGGGTTCAACCAAGACGGCAAGGAAGTCTGTTACTTCCGCCGACGCGTGATGGTCTGGAAGCGGTCCGCGCTGCCCGAGCGCAAGCGCCCGTACGACGGTCAAGACGTCTGGGGTCAATAGCAGGACTCGTAGACCCCCTGCTCGCGTGG
>JALRJT010000117.1 GCA_023254985.1 Ilumatobacteraceae bacterium
GTGAGGTGGTCGGTGACGACGAAGTGCTCCACGCCACGATTTGCTGCCGAATTGAGCGGCTCGACTAATCCCTCCTCGAACTCGAGGCCGTTCGACACGAGGAGCTGCGCGTCATTGATTGCCTCGATGTCCTTCGCCGACGGTTCGAAGTCATGGGGATCTTGACCATCGGGGATGATGACCGTCACGCGGGCGATGTCACCAACGAGTTCGGAGACGAGGGTTCCGAGGACCGAATACGTGACGACGATCTCTGGTCGAACGTCGTTGTCGGGCGAAGAGGTCGGTGGCTGCGTGCAGGACCCGAGAATGACGATGGAGAAAAGGACGCCGAGGAGTCGCTTCACCAGGTCAGGCTAGCAATGAAAATGAGAATGATTCTCATTTTCATTTACCCGACAAATCAGCCAAGGACGGCTTGAATTTCCTGGGTCAGCTGCTCCATCGGGATTTCACCGCTCATGCGCTTGGCAACCTTGCCCTCTGCGTCAACCAAGACGAAGTAGGGGTAGCCCTGTAGACCGTAGGCCTCGCCAGCCTCGAAGGTCTTGCTGTCGGTCATCACTGGCCACAGTGCGGGGAATTGCTCGCGGGCGAGCCAGTCGCTCGGTGGGTAGTTCGGGTTCGCAGGGTCCGTTCCGGTTGTCACTGCGATGACGTCAATTCCTGCGGGAACGGCTCCCGACTTCTCCCACTCGACGAGAAGCGGTACTTCGCGCTGGCAGTGTGGGCACCAGTGCGCGAGGAACACGATCAGCATCGGCGTGCCATGTGATGTGGAGACCGCATTACCCGTAAAACCTGTTCCGTTGACAACGGGCGCCATCATTCCGATCGCGGTGTCACTCTCTTCTGAGGTGAATTGCGGGAGAGGCTCGCCCACGACTTCGATCGAGCCGAACTGCTGAAGATCAGAGGCAGTCTCTTCACCGCCAGTGGATGAGATCGCCACGATTGCGGCGGCCGCGATGACGACGCCGATCACGGCACCGATGATCCAAGTGGTCT
The DNA here is from genome assembly GCA_023254985.1 of Ilumatobacteraceae bacterium. Lineage (GTDB taxonomy): Bacteria > Actinomycetota > Acidimicrobiia > Acidimicrobiales > Ilumatobacteraceae > UBA3006. Next base: position 1,009 of record JALRJT010000117.1, read on the forward strand.
GAGTGTTGCGCCCGCGTGAGGAATTTGCCATGACTACTCCGTTGGTTTGGGAAGGGTATTGAACACGATAATTGCGAGAAAGCCGGTGAGTGCCATGAATGGCAACGTGACGAAACCGAACAGTTCGAACCAGATGAACTCACACGGAACGTCCTTCGAGCAGACGCCAGAGTCGAGATTGTCAGGGAACCGCTCGAGCAGCCAGTGATAGAGCGAGATACCCGCGCCGATTGCGGCGAGCGGCACGACGATCCGTCCGATTCGTGCGGTCTTGATCACCGTGAAGACGATGAGCAAGATGGCGAGTGGGTACATGAATCCACGCTGATACCAGCACAGACGACACGGCTTGTAGTTGACGATCTCCGAGAAGTAGAGGCTGCCGAGCATGCAGGTGGTCGCGATCGCGGCCGAGAGTGGGCGAGCGAACGGTCGAAAACCCACGATGACGGAGGCACCGAACCCGGTTGTTCGCAGGACGGTGCGAGAGGCGAGCACGATCAGCGTTCCCACGAGCGTCGCAACGGCGAGTATGGCAAAGAAGAGCTCGAAGGTCTCGTTGTTCATTGACATTCAGTGTATGGAAGTGGATGGTTGGCGTCGTGTCGGTCGGGCAGAATGGAGGGGTGCCCAGCCTGAAAGAACGAATTGAAACCGACCTCGCAACGGCAATGAAGGCGCGTGAAGAGACGAAAGTCTCCACACTGCGCATGCTCAAGTCCGCGATCCAGAATGCGGAGGTCGCCGGCGATGAGGCCGTTGTTCTCTCGGATGACCAAACGATCGCGGTGTTGCGAGCCGAGGCGAAGAAGCGTGCTGAGTCGGCCCAGATCTATGCCGATGCGGGGCGCTCGGAGGCTGCGACGAAGGAGCGTTCGGAGTTGGCGATCATCGAGGCCTATCTCCCCGCGGCAATGTCTGATGATGACGTACGAAAAATCGTCGACGAGGAAGTGGCCAAGGCTGCGGCCTCGGGAGCGACCGGTGGGAAGGCGATGGGGGCCGTGGTGAAGGCGGTGCGGGAGCGAGTTGGCTCAGGCGCTGATGGTGGCAAGATCGCCGGATTCGTGAAAGCGGCGCTCGGCAACTGAACTAGCGCCCTCGGAAGGACTTGAACCTCCGACCTGCGGTTCCGGAAACCGACGCTCTATCCGCTGAGCTACGAGGGCCTTGCCAGTGAGGCTACCTGCGAGACCGAAACTGGGCGTAATGGCCGGGTGGCGGTCGGCAACAATGGAGGTCGCATGGCAGACCCATTGATCACCGTCGCGCGGTTCCTGCAGCCGACGTTTGATGCACTTGCTGGTGGAACTGCCGACCCCGTGGTGCGACGAAGCGATCGTGCAGATGCGCAAGTCAACGGGTCGCTTGCCGTCGCCAAGGCGCTTGGCAAACAACCACGGGAAATCGCCGAACAAGTGCTTGCGACGGTGGACCTGTCGGCGATGTGCACCGCAACCGAAATCGGCGGACCGGGATTCATCAACCTCACGTTCTCTCCCACTTTCCTTGCGAGCGAAGTTGCTTCGGCGATGCGTGATGAGCGCCTCGGAGTCCGTAGTGCAGAGTCGTCACGGACGTACGTCGTGGACTATTCCGCGCCGAACGTGGCCAAAGAGATGCACGTCGGACACCTGCGCAGCACGATCATCGGTGATGCGATTGTTCGGCTGCTCGGCTTCGTTGGTAACCGAGTCATTCGTGAGAACCACATCGGTGACTGGGGTACTCCGTTCGGGATGTTGATCGAGCACCTCGTCGACCTCGGGGAGATCGCAGCTG
>JALRJT010000142.1 GCA_023254985.1 Ilumatobacteraceae bacterium
ACGGCCACAAGTGGTTCATTTCGGGTGCGAGAGGTGCGCAGTTCGCACTGCTCGTCGCTCGCACCGAAGACGACCCTGATCTCCCGCAAGCGGCTAACTCGTGTTTCATCGTCGAAATTCCGAGCGAAGGCTGGGAAGTCGTGCGCGACATCGAGACGATGTCGGGAAGTCATAACCACTGTGAGATCCGAATCACCGATCTGCGTGTGCCTGCGGCCAACATGCTGGGCGGTCGAGGACAAGGTCATCTCCTTGGCCAGTATCGACTCGGACCCGCACGACTCGCGCACTGCATGCGCTGGATCGGTCAAGCCGAGGCCGCACTCGACATGATGGTCGCGCGATCGCTCGAGCGCTACTCCCATGGTTCACTGCTTGCTGAAAAGCAAGGTATCCAGTGGTTGATCGCAGACTCCGCGATGGAGATGTACCAGGGCAAGTTGATGATCCTGCATGCTGCGTACAAGATCGAGCATGGACTCGACTTCACCTCAGAGGTGTCGATGGCTAAGCACTTCGTCGCGAACAGTCTGTGGAACATCGTCGACCGTGCGATCCAGGTGCATGGCGCTCTTGGTTACTCTACAGACACGCCGCTTGCCGGCATGTTGCAGCAGGCTCGATGGAGTCGTTTCGCCGATGGCGCTGATGAGATCCATCAGATGCGCATCGCCCAGCGCACGATTGCCGCGTACAAAGATCACGGCACGACCAAGAAGGCGACGGGGGATCTCCCGCTATGACGAGCATCCACAACTCTTTGATCACCTTTGGTGTCTTCATGCCACAGGGCTGGAAGATGGAGCTCGTCGGCATTCCGACGGCGACAGAGAAGTGGCAGGCTGCAGTCGACGTTGCTCTTCGGGCGGAGGACGCAGGCTTCGATTCGATTTGGGTCTATGACCACTTCCACAACGTTCCAAGACCAGCACACGAAGCGGTATTTGAGTGTTGGACCACGATGGCGGCGATCAGTCAGCTCACCAAGACGATTCGTCTGGGTCAGATGGTGGGCTGCAACTTGTACCGACCCCCGTCGTTGTTGGCCAAGATCACCTCGTCGCTCGACGTCATCTCGGGCGGACGCCTCGACTGGGGCATCGGCGCCGGTTGGTATGAAAACGAGTGTCGCGGATACGGCTATCCGTTCCCGGTTCCCAAGGATCGCATCGCGATGTTGCGTGAAGCAGTGGAGATCGTTACCTCAATGTGGACGCAGAACGAGACCACTTACGAGGGCAAGTATTACCAGTTGTCGCGTGCAAATTGTGACCCGAAGCCGTTGCAGTCGCCTCGACCACCGATCTGGATCGGTGGTGGTGGCGAGCAGTTGACGCTGCGGGTGGTTGCACAATACGCCGACTACTCGAACTTCGGTGGAACCCCTGCCGAGTTTGCTCGCAAGCGCGAGATCTTGAAAGGGCACTGCGCTGCAGTTGGGCGCGACGAGGCGACCATCACCAAGACGTGGTCACCCGAGATCCTGATTCGCTCGAGCGAGGCGGAGTTGCGCGCGGGGCAGGCATTGAGCATTCGCGGAGAGTCATTCGAACAGTGGCGCGATTCAAACCTCGTCGGAACGCCCGACGAAGTCGAATCGAAGATCCGGGAGTACATCTCGCTCGGCTGCGGAGGCTTCGTGCCGTGGTGCGTGGACTATCCGACGTTCGACACCCTCGATGCGTTTGCCGAAATTGCTGCGCGTGTCCGCCGCGACTTTCCGGCTCAGGAGTAGTAGCGGAAGATCACTTCGGCGACGCACGAGGGCTTCGTCGCACCCTCGCACTCGAAGGTCACTTCGATCGTCACCTGGACGCCACCGGCAACTTGTTCGACGTTCATCAACTTGGCGCCAGCGCGAAGACGCGCACCCACTGGCACCGGTGCCATAAACCGCACTTTGTTGGTGCCGTAGTTGACACCCATCTTCACGCCTTCAACTCGCCAGATCTGTGGGAGCAACGCTGGTCCGAGCGACAACGTGAGGTAGCCGTGAGCGATGGTTCCGCCGAATGGACCTGCCTTGGCCTTTTCGACGTCAAGGTGGATCCACTGGTGATCGCCAGTGGCATCGGCGAACAGTTGCACCCGCTCCTGTGTGATGTCGAGGTAGTCGCTGTAGCCGAGGTGTTGGCCAACGTGCGAGGTGAGTTCATCGATGCTCTTGATGATCGTGGTCATGTAGGCAGTTTGTCAGATTCGGGCGAACCCCTACGAACCCGCGATTGGCTCAGCGGAACCAGATGCGCTGATGCTCCTTGCTCTGTGGGTGAAGGAGCAAGGCCAGGAGCGCAACATTGAAGACGAAACTGATGATCCCCGCACCGAACAGTCGGTAGCGCAGGGAGGCTCCGATGTCGGAGTAGACGACGAGGTTGACGACGAACGGACTGATCGCGGCCGCCGTGCTCAGGCGATAGCCAAGGCGTCGTTCATTAGCCATGAGGAGCCCACCACCTGCATACAACGCGACGATGACCAGGCCGATGAGCAAGCCACCGGGATACGTGAGCCTGACGTAATACAGCTCTCCACCGCCGTCGAGGAGGTCGACGAGTGCGAAGAAGCCGTCGAAATAGAGGAGCCACGTGGCGATCTGCAACGTCTGTGGTTGCATGCGATCGAACCATTTCTTGAAGTTGATGTCCGACACATCTCCAGTGTGGCAGAACTAGCATCTCGGTGTGCGTTCGGGCTTCGTCTCACTCGTTGGAAGACCGAATGTCGGCAAGTCAACCTTGCTGAACGTCCTCGTCGGTCGCAAGGTGAGCATCGTGTCGAACAAGCCACAGACGACACGCGTCGCAGTGAGGGGCGTGCTGACGCGCGGAGATTCGCAGGCCATCTTCGTCGACACTCCGGGCCTGCACAAGGCTGTCTCTGCACTCGGGGAAAAGATCAATGCCACGGCACTCGGTTCGACGAAGGATGTCGACGTGACTTGTCTTGTCATCGATGCCACCCAGCCCATTGGCTCGGGTGATGAATGGGTCGCCTCGCACATCGACATGGCGCGTTGCGTCGTCGTATTGAACAAGTCAGACCGCGCGTCGCGGGAGCAAATGCTCGCTCAGCTGTCGCGAGCCGCAAAGTTCGGGGCAGAGTCCTACTTCCCAATCTCTGCTCAAACCGGCGAAGGCGTCGACGCATTGGTTGCGCATCTCCTCGAGCTGATGCCCGAAGGGGAGTTGCTCTATCCGCCAGAGATCGTCAGCGAGACTGATGACGTCACTTGGGTGGCCGAACTCGTGCGTGAGGTGTTGCTCGATCGCACGTCTGAGGAATTGCCGTACTCCATCGCAACACGGGCGATACGTACCGACGACGGCGTGATCCAGTGTGAAATCGTCGTCGAGCGCGACAGTCAGAAGGGGATGGTGATCGGCAAGGGCGGTTCGATGTTGAAGGCCATTCGTCAGGCCGTCAAGCCGCAGTTGCCGAAGGGGACGAAGCTTGAACTGACCGTCGTCGTCGACAAGAACTGGCAGCAGCGAACAGATCGAGTCGAGCGACTCGGCTATTAGATCTCTCAGTTCGTGATCACGAGCGATGCGTAGTCATCGAACGTCACGGGAGTGAGCGGTCCGGCGAGATCGCCCCGACCTCTTGGGACTCCAGTCGGCACCCCGTCCACAGAGAAGAGCACCTGCCCGATTCCCGGTCGACTGGTGAGGGTGAGGACGATCTGTGCAACGGCGAGACGCTGGTCGAGAGGACTCAACGTGTCGAGGAGTCCGCGCGTCGAATCCACGTTCGCAACCCCGCGTTCAACGGTGACAGTCGCCGAGAACGACTTGGAAATCGCGGTGCGCAGACCCGCGAGAGCCGGATCCTGGGTGTCAAGGGCGCTCAAGGTTGCCAAGGCCTGATCCGGGCCGGCGGGAGCCGCGACCAGGCGCACGATCTTCAATACGCGTGAGTTACTGATGAAATATGCATCGATTGGCTCCGTGGAGGTGTCCGATCCTGGAATCGTTGTCGTCACATTCGGTGGAAGTGTGGTGCGAGCCGCGGAGAGTTCGTAGGGGACTTCAGAGTCTGGAATTGGCTGGAAGTCACCATCCGACGGGATCGCACACGAACTGAGCGCGATGAGGAATGCAAGTGACGCAGAGATTCTTCGGATCACGGTTGCGCCTCGGTCACTTGGATCGTCTGGCGGGTGAGGGTTACGACGAATCGTGCTCCGCCACGAGCAGAGTTCTCGACACGTGCCTCGCCGCCAAGTGCGCGTGCATGTTCGGCCACGATCGCGAGTCCTAGGCCCGAGCCGGTCGAGTTGCGTGACGCAGACCCGCGGGCAAATCGTTCGAAGATACGATCGCGCTCGCTAACCGCGATTCCAGGGCCATCGTCCTCGACCGAGACCTCGAAGTGATCACGGTCGGCAAGTAGTACGACGCGTGTCGCACCGCCGGCATGATCGCGCGCGTTCTCGAGAAGGTTGACGAGGATCCGTTCGACGCGCCGGCGGTCGAGGATACACGTTGTAGACGCGCCATCGCGCTTTTCGATCTCGAGCGGAACGTTGGAGAACCCGTAGCGATGCATCACGCGAGCAATGAAATCATCGAGGTCGACGTCATCCGTCGAAGTATCGCTCGCTCCGGCGTCGAGCCGAGAAAGCTCGAGCAGATCGATCACCGTGCGGTCGAAACGCTTGACCTGTGAGGCAACGATGTCGATTGCCTGTCGGTTCCGCTCTGTGAAGTCGTCCCTTCTGGCGACGATGACGTCAACCGCTGCAGCGAGTGCCGTGACCGGGCTCCGCAACTCATGGCTTACGTCGCTTGCGAAACGCTGCTCGCGTTCGATGCGTGCTTGGACGGCATCCGCCATGTCGTTGAAGGAGTCCACGAGTTGGTCAAGATCTGGATCATCTTCGGGATCGAGTCGAGTGTCCAAGCGTCCCGTCGCGATGGTGTTGGCGGCCTTGGTCACGCGTTCGAGCGGACGGAGCGCGGTTCGACTCATGACGAGTCCGAGTACTCCTGCTGCGAGCGTGATGAGGATGACGCCCGCGAGAAGTGTCGTTTGGATGGTCCGTAGCGTCGTGGCGACGTCATCGAGTGGGAACGCCTCGAAGTACTGCGCACCGAGCGAGGGGATCGCGACGCCCACGCCTTCATACGGCTGGCCATTGAACGTGAACCGTTGGCGACCGCTCGATCCGGCAAGTGTTTGTTCGACGAGCACCGCAGGCAGGTTGGACTGCGTGAAGCGCAGCGGCTCCTGAGCGTAGAAACTATCGACACTGGTCTCAGTCGCATCGAGGTGGAGAACTGCGTAACCACCGCGTTCACTGCGGATGTTCGTCATCACGTCTGCGACGTTGGAACGATCTCCCGCGATCACCGTGCGTACGAGCTGGGCATTGTTGAATGCTTGACGTTTGGCGACGACGGTTCGTTGTCCGAGAAGGTAGGAACGAGTGCTCGCGTAGGTCACGAGGCTGAGCGCGAGTGCCGCGATGAGCGCCGCCAAACCAAAGAAGGTGACCATGCGACCGCGAAGTCCGAGCCGGAAGCGAGGTGGAGTGCGCGCCACGCCTTCAGCATGGCAGGGAAGTGAACCGGAACCGATGGGCCCAAGGGGGAGCATGGACCCATCGGTTCAGTGTCCCCACTGTGCTGGCCTCATTTGACGCTTCGGGACCGAAAGTGTGCGTTTTCTGTAACAATTTGCCCTGGTCGGGCAGAATGCGATGCATGGCAACGCTGCTGTTCATCGAAGATGACCCGAACATCCGCACTGCGTTGCGCCTCAGTCTCGAAGACGAGGGCTATCGGGTCGAAGAGGCCCCAGATGGTGAAGCTGGGATCAAGGCCTTCCCGCAGGTTCGTCCGGATCTCGTGCTTCTCGACCTGCGACTTCCTGACATGAGCGGTTTTGAGGTGTGTCGTGCGTTGCGTCGCTTGAGCACGGTGCCGATCATCATCGTGACCGCGCAGACTGATACGCACGACCTGGTCGTTGGTCTGGAAGCTGGAGCCGACGACTATGTGACGAAGCCGGTCAACACGAAGGAACTGGCAGCACGAATTCGCGCCTCGATTCGTCGCACACACCTCGCGGGTTCAGGCGGGATCGGATCGGTGAGCACCTTCGGAGGCATCGAGGTTCGTCGAGACCTGAGCGTGGTGCTGAAGGGTGGTGTGGAGATCTCGCTCACGCGCACCGAGTACGACCTGTTGTGTGAATTCGCCGATCATCCGAACATGGTGTTGTCGCGCGACCAGTTACTGGAACGAGTGTGGGGATATGAGTACCTCGGAGACAGCCGATTGGTCGATGCGCACATCAGGCGTCTTCGGGTGAAGATCGAGGATCAGCCGGATTCGCCGAAGTTGATCGCAACAGTGCGCGGGATGGGATATCGCTTACTCGTCAACGCGACAGATCGCGCAGGTAGCTGAGCACCTCACTTCGGGTGATCGTTCGCTTGAGCGAGGGGAGTTGAGCGCCGAGGAGTCGCCCGTAGGACTTGGTGGCCAGTCGAGGATCAAGAATCGCCACGACGCCCTTGTCCGAAGACGTGCGAATGAGTCGGCCCGCAGCCTGAGCAAGCTGCGTCGCTGCGATCGGGATGTCGATTTCGGCAAAGGCAGTCTGACCGATTGCATCTCGCCGAGCGCTGAGCAGTGGATCATCGGGTCGTGGAAAAGGAATCTTGTCGATGATCACGAGGCTGAGGGTTTCGCCGGGCACGTCGACGCCTTGGAAGAAGCCGGCTGTTGCGAAGAGGCATGCTTCGGGTCGATCGCTGAATGCTTCGACGAGGGCCATCTTGGGCAGGTCATCTTGACGCAAGACTGGGAAGTCGGAATTTTGCTGTACGTAGTCGGCTGCCAGGTGCATTGCACGATAGGTCGTGAACAACGCAAGCGTTCGTCCACCTGCAGCCGTGATGAGTTCGAAAATCTCAGCATTCACCGCGTCGTCGCGTGAATCCGTACCGGGAGACGGAAGGTGCTTCGCGCAATAGATGTAGCCACTGTTTTCGTAATCGAACGGGCTTCCGACGTCGATCGCATCACATGTTGCCATGTCAATTCCGACTCGCTGAGGGAGAGATGCCGGAATGGTCGCACTCGTGAGGACGGCGGTGCGCTTCGACCAGACACGCTCGGCAAGCAGTGGAGCGACATTGAGCGGGGCGAGCTCGAGCGTCGGTCGTTCGGCCGAACCGGACACCCACGCCACGTACGTTGCCGTGGCCATCAGGCAGGCATCGATCTGTTCGGTCAGTCGGGT
>JALRJT010000180.1 GCA_023254985.1 Ilumatobacteraceae bacterium
GCCACGACCGTATCGCCGATGGCTACGTCGTCGAGCGCGACGCCAAGCGATTTTTCGTGCTCCTCGGCAAGGTGGCGCGGTCCATCGGGTCGATCGCGGTCAACTACGGGAAACTCAAGCGCGCGTATCGCGCCGCGTATCCCGAGATGGTGAGCGACGCTGCGTGGGAAGCCCGCTTCAGCGCTGCGCTGAAGCCGTAAGCAACGCGATCCAGGTGGTGCGATCGATCGCACCGGACTGCTTCAAGCCAACCGACTTCTGGAAGCGCTTCACCAGCCTGGTGGTGCCAGAACCATAGATCCCATCCGCGCGAACCTTGACCTTGAGCACTCGTGCGAGTGCGGTCTGTGCCGTCGCAACCGTGGAGTGCTTGGTGCCTCTCGACAGTTTCACCGTCGTCGGATCTATGCCGAGCAGTGCGAGCACCGCATCATCGGCCACGCCGTCGACGGGGAGTGCGTTCATGGTCTCGACCTTGGAGACTGCCGCAGCCGTGCCCTTGCCGAAGATGCCATCAGTGAAGATGCGCTTCTTCTTCGGGAGCGCAAGGTAGGAGTTGAGCGCAGTTTGCAGTTGCTTCACGTTCTCGCCGCGGTCACCGCGTGCGAGTGGCACACCGAGCGGTACGACCGTGGCATTGCCGACCGTGATCACCCCGCTGGCTCGCAGGGAATCGAGCTCGCGGCGCAGGAACAATGCGAACTCCGCCCGACCGGTGGTGGTGAGGTGCACGTCGTCGCGGAACCAGCGCGACTGGGTCGGCGCGCTCGACGCTGCATTCCAGTCGAGGACCGTGACGTTCGGATACGAGTTGGCGGCATTCGCGAGCACCGCGTTCGACAACGGGTAATTCCGCGAGGCGCGACGCGTGGAGAGGTTGACGAAGATGATGCGCTGCACGCCACGCGCGGTGAGGGAGTTCACCACCTGATCGACGTCGCTCTGGAACGTGTTCGGGTCGTCGTTGTAGCCGAGCTGCACCATCACGATGTTCGGATACTGCTCGGGGGTGAGTGAATCGATGATCGAGAGTGCATCGGGCTTGCCCGAGGCCGCCGCCACACACGACGGGCCAACCATGCAGCGATTCGAGAGCGCTTGGTAGTTCACGTTCGGATATGCGGGGCGCACGATGCCGTTGAATTCGGCAGAGATGCTTTCGCCGACTGAGTCTCCGACGAAGAGCATCGATCCGACCGGTGCGGCATCGATCGTCGCACCGGCGATCGAACTGGTGTCGAACCAAGGGGCAGGGAGACTGAAAGACGATTTGAACGTCCAGCCCGAGACGCTGACGGTGGCCGCGGTGCCCACGATGTCGACCGAGGTCGCATACCCGTTGAACTCTGCCCCGAGACCGTCGTGATTCGTGACGACTTGGGTGAGCGTGCCGATCTGGGGATACTTTGCCTGTAACTGCGCAGCCGAGATCACGCGCGTCCACACGAGAAGCGAGTTGACGGGATCACTCGCACGATCACCGGCGTCGTCCTTGGCGGGGAACGTGCCGCCCGCGGTGCGACCGCCGTTGGAGGAGGTGAATTCCGTGCGCGCGGGTTGACCCTGCGGCGTGATGATCGCCACGCTCGCGGTTTCGGCGATCGCTTGGTCGGTGAGTGGATGTTCGAGTGAGGAGAACCCGTCGTTCAGCGCTTCGCGCACGCCCGCGCCGCCGTACACCTGGCAGTCCTGGGAGTCACACGTGCGTGCGAGGTTCACATAGCGGTTCTCGGTTGCTGCGTACGAGCGAGCAGCGACGGCCTGCGCGCGAAGGGCATTCATGCCCGCGCCACCTGCAGCGTTTCCCCATTCGGCGGGGGACTCGCGTGGCACCACGCCGCGCAAGTAACTCTCCATCGGCAGGACGTTGATCGTGCGGTTCTCACCACGAGCGTTGTTCACCGCGCGCACCTCGCCGCGGTAGTACCGAATCTTGAAGCGACCATTCGTGCGCGGCTCACACAGACCGATCTGGGTCTCGGCAGGAGCCGCAGGGTCGGCACCCGTCGTTGTGGTGAACGAGGCGACGTCTGCGACATCGGCAATCTGCGTGAAACCTTCAGCTGCGGGATTGTCGGTGGCGGCGCACTTGCGCTCCATCGAACCCCACACGCGATACACGCGGTTGGCGACTTCGCGAGCGACGAGCGAGACCCATGTGCGGCCGGGTGCTGGGTCCTGCACGAAGATCGCGTTCCCTGCATCGGCGACGACCGCGGTCGAATTGGCGTAGATGGTGGAGACCCGCGTCATGTCGCTGCCGGTGAGTACGACTGACATTTCTTGATTGGGGTCGGGCAACGGCGCCACGACGTTGCCGGTCGGGCCGCCGTAGTAGAAGTCGAGGATCTGCTGCCACTGCCAGCCATACGACGTAGCCCATCCGTATGAGCCGTACTGGCTCATACCGCGCCCGTGGCCGTAGCCACGGCCCGACACGACGATGGCGTTCGGCAGGAGTCCGTCCTCGGCCTGCACGGGGGCCGCGATTGACACGAAGCACGTGGCGACAACGCCAATGACGAGTGCTTTGAGTGGGGGTTTACGCATGGTGAAGGAATCTCCTCGCCCGCTTCTCATCATCCTACCCGTGATTATCGGCAGGGTCTGGGCAAGTCTTTAGGCTGATTCGCTCGTTGATGCGAGCACGTCGCGCTGCTGAATCACGACTCCTGCGAGCACGAGTGCGATGCCGAGATATTCAACGGCGGTCGGCATCTGGTCGAGGAAGATCATTCCAAACACCACTGCGGTGACGGGCAGCAGTGCGAGAAGTACGGAGAAGCGTCGCACGGGAATACGACGCAACACCGTTTGTTCGATGCCGTAACCGATCGCATTCGACAACAGCCCGACGAGCACACACCAACCGATGAGTGATGGCTGCGACCATGCGGGTCCGCTTTGCGGTGCACCAAACGGCGCGATCACGACCGCGCCAACCGCGAGTCCGACGCCGAGTCCGGCGATGCCGCGGTCGAGCGCGGCGACCCTGGCGCCGATCACGATGTATGCGGCCCAGCACGCAGACGCGAGGAAAATGAAGAGCAACCCGAGTGGTTCGCCGCTCAGTTCCAGTCCCGACAGCACGACGACGCCGAGCGTCGCGCAGCCGAGCGCGATCGCGTTGCGTACGGAACGCGTGGTGAGTGCGGCCACGCAGATCGGCCCAATGAACTCGATCGCCACGCCCTTGCCCATGTCGAGGCGGTCGATTGCGAGATAGAAGGTCAGGTTCATGAGCGCAACCGCGATGCCGAAGATGGACGCCGAGGCGAATTCACTGCGCGACCACTTGCCTCCGCGCATCAATTGGGGGATCGACACGAGGATGCAGATTGCGGCCGCACCGATCACTCGGAACCATGCAACGCTCGCCGGGGCGAGGTCGTCGAACAACTTGACGGCGATGACCGCGCCCGCGTACTGCGCACTCGCAGACGCGACGAAGAACGCCTCGGGTGGAACTCCACTGCGAGTGCGCCGGGTTACGGCGGACTCACTCACTCAAACAGTTCGGGATCGGTCGCGCAGATCTCTTGGAAGAGCGGCTGGAACTGGAACCATCCGGACTCGGGGAAGCCGGTCAACTGTTGCGTGTACGTCGCCGACTCGTGCGGGATGAGGATCGGCTTGCCCGCCGCCTCTGCAGCGAGTTGTGCTTGGCAACTGCGTTCCATCGTGATGAACCAATAGGCGGCCGCCTCGACGGTGGTGCCGACGGTGAACAGTCCGTGGTTCTGGTGAATCGCCGCCTTGCCCTTCGGGAACTTGCTCGCGAACTCTTCGCCGGCCTCGACTTCGAACACGACCTTGCCGCCTTGTTCGGAAATCACGACGTGGTCGTCATAGAAAATGCAGGCATCTTGGGTGATCGGATCGAGCTTGCGACCGAGTGAGGAGAACGCCTTGCCGTATACCGAGTGTGCGTGCGCGGCTCCGATGACGTCGGGGCGTGCCTTGTGGATCGCGGCGTGCAACACGAAGGCCGCGCGGTTCACCGGCTGGTCGCCGTAAACGACGTCTCCCGAGTGGTTGACGAGGATCAGATCGCTGACCTTCATCTGGCGGAAGCTCTTGCCGAACGGATTCACCCAGAAGTGGTCAGTGAATTCCGGATCGCGTGCGGTGATGTGACCTGCCACACCTTCGCCGAAGCCGAGGCGACCGAACACGCGCAGCGCGGCCGCGAGACCGATTTTGCGGGCTTGGCGCTCTTCTTCGAGTGTCGCATAGGTCGGCCGGCCGATCGAGGCGACCGTCTTTGGCGTCAGTTCGACGCCGTCAATCATCCGAGACTTCTCCGTCATGGTCATGGGGCAAGACTAGCCATGCTCTTTCAGCCTCGGACTCTGTCCCAGACGGCGAACCTCGTAACCTAGAGACGATGTCCGAAACCAAGCCCCGCCTCACCGATTCGGGCATCGTCGTCGAGCCGCTGTACACGCAGGACTCCATCTCCTCGCTCGATCCACAGACCGACATCGGTGTCCCGGGTGGGGCGCCGTATACGCGCGGCATCTATCCGACGATGCACCGCGATCGCCTCTGGACGATGCGCCAGTACGCAGGCTTCGGCAGCGCCGCAGACACCAACCAGCGGTTCAAGTTCCTTCTCGAGGCAGGCCAGACCGGTTTGTCGTGTGCCTTCGACCTACCCACACAGATGGGTTACGACAGCGATCACCCGCGAGCCCAGGGCGAGGTCGGCAAGGTGGGCGTCGCGATCGACTCCCTCGATGACATGCGCACGCTGCTCGCGGACCTGCCACTCGACAAGGTGACGACGTCGATGACGATCAACTCGACCGCGGCGATCCTGTTGCTCATGTATGAACTCGTCGCCGAAGAGCGGGGAGTGCCATCGACTGCGATCGCAGGAACCATCCAGAACGACCTGCTGAAGGAATACATCGCCCGCGGCACCTACGTCTATCCGCCGCAGCCCTCTATGCGGATCATCACCAACATATTCGAGTACTGCGCACGCAACGTGCCGAAGTGGAACACGATCTCGATCTCTGGCTATCACATCCGCGAGGCCGGCAGCACTGCGGTGCAAGAACTCGCCTTCACGCTCGCCAATGCGATCGCCTACGTGCAGGCCGCAGTCGATGCTGGTCTCGACGTGGACGACTTCGCGCCGCGACTCAGCTTCTTCTGGAACGGCCACAACAACTTCTTCGAAGAAGTCGCCAAGTTCCGCGCTTCTCGCCGCATGTGGTTCCGCATCATGACGGAGCGATTCGGTGCGAAGAAGGAAGCGAGCAAGTTGATGCGCTTCCACACCCAGACCGGTGGCAGCACCTTGACCGCACAGCAACCACTGAACAACGTCGTGCGCGTTGCAATCCAGAGCATGGCCGCGGTCATGGGTGGAACTCAGAGCTTGCACACGAACGGCTTCGACGAAGCACTCAGCCTGCCGACCGAAGATGCCGCGCGCATCGCGCTGCGCACGCAACAGATCATCGGCTATGAAAGTGGCGTTACCGACACGCCAGACCCGCTCGCCGGTTCGTACTTCGTGGAGTCGTTGACGAACGAAGTGGAACGACTCGCCTACGACTACATCGCTCGCATTGACGAGATGGGTGGGGCGGTGGCGGCGATCGAGGCCGGTTTCCAGATGGATGAAATCGAAGAGGCCGCGTATCAATACACGAAGTCGATCGACGACGACGAGCGCGTGGTCGTGGGTGTCAATAAGTTCACCGTCGAGGAAGAACCAGAACCCAAGGTGTTCCCGATCGACCCCGCACTCGAGCCCGCGCAGGTGAAGCGACTCGCTGCCTACAAGGCGAATCGCGATGCGAA
>JALRJT010000089.1 GCA_023254985.1 Ilumatobacteraceae bacterium
GACGTGGCGAGCGGCGTTTTCGAATGAAACGTGTGCGAGTGAGTCTGCGGGGATGACGTGGAGGTGCACGTGGGGAACCTCGAATCCCGCAATGATGAGGGCGGAGCGTTGACAACCGAATGCGCGAATCTGGGCGTTGCCGATGCGGTGCGCGAGGGCGAAGAGATGTGATGTCGCATCCACAGGGAGGTCGGTCCAGCGATCGACTTCGACCCGTGGAATGACGAGGACGTGACCGGTGTTGATCGGATTGATGGTCATGATCGCCACTGCGTGTTCATCGCGATGGATAAACGTTCCCGGAAGATCGCCGGCGATGATCTTTGTGAAGACGCTCGACACGATGCCACACTAGTGGTCATGTCGACGGCTGAGAATCGAATGATGACCGTTCCGAATGTGCTGACTGCAGCGCGTCTGTTGTGCCTTCCCCTGTATTTGTGGCTGCTCTTTTCATTCGACGACCGTCCGCTTGCTGCGCTGCTCCTTGGGTTTCTCGGTATCACGGACTGGGTGGACGGCTACGTTGCCCGTCGCTTCAATCAACAAAGCGAGTTCGGCGCGGTGTTTGATCCAGTCGTAGATCGCCTGTTGTTCCTCGTTGGCACGACTGCCGCGATGATCGATGGCGCGTTGCCGCTGTGGCTGACAATCGGTGTGCTCGCACGGGAGGTCGTGATCGGTGGCACGATGACGATCGCGACGGCGTTTGGAATGGAACGTTTTCCCGTGACCACGCTGGGGAAGCGGTACACCTTCCTCCTGATGGTCGGGATTCCACTCCTCATCTTGTCGGCCGGGAATCATCCCACCTCCGATCTTGCGGGAATCGGCGGATGGATCTGCGTGATTCCAGGGATCGTCCTCAGTTACGTGACGGGTGTGCTCTATGTGCCCAAGATTCGCTCAGGACTCGCTGCTGGTCGCCTGAGGCGAGGGCTACCGTAGGCGCTATGTCGTACGTGTTCTGCAACGGGTGTGGGCATCGCAATCCGCCCCAGTCGTCATTCTGTTCGTCGTGCGGGAGCGTCCTCGATGGCCCAGACATGCGGACCGTCACGCTGTCAAAGGTGGATGCGTTGCAGGATGCTCTTGGAACCGAGGACAATGTGTCGGTCACAGTCGACAACACGGGCAATCGCAAGGCTTTGCTCGTCGTGCGCAATGGTCCAAATGAGGGGGCACGTTTTTCGCTCACCTCCAATGACTCGGTGATTGGTCGTCATCCCGACTCGACGATCTGCCTCGATGACGTGACGGTGAGCAGGCGCCACGCGCACCTCGAGCAACACGATGGTCAAGTCGTGCTACGGGACCTGGGATCGCTGAACGGAACCTATGTGAATCAAGAGCGGATTGAAGAGACGGTCCTTGCGCACGGTGACGAGGTCCAAATTGGGCGCTATCGAATGGTGTTCTTCGAGAGTGCCTCGTGACGACGAAGAACTATTACTCGATCGGAGAGGTTCTCGGGCTGTTGCTCGAAGAGTTCCCGGACGTGACGATTTCAAAAATCAGATTCCTCGAGAGTCAAGGTCTGATCGAGCCTGAGCGAACTCCTTCGGGTTACCGCAAGTTCAGTCAGGCCGAGGTCGATCGTCTGCGTTTCATCCTTCGTGAGCAGAAGGAGAACTATCTTCCTCTGAAGGTCATTCGGACGCGACTTGATAGTGACACCTCGGACGGGATGGTTCGTCCGTATGACGAGACGAGCCCCGGCGTACGCAACCCTGCGGCGCATCCCGCGGCGCGATCGGTTGGTGTGGCGACGGCCAAACGCAAGGGGAGACCCAAGAAGGACGACACGACGTCGATGAACCGCGCAGAGCTCCTGGCCGAGTCCAAGGTCGACGAGGTGACGTTGCGCGAGATCGTGAAGTCGGGTCTGGTGACGCCACGAATGGTGGGAGACCTCGAGATGTTCTCGCAGCTTGATCGTGAAGTCATTGATGCATGTGCAGCATTCATTGCGCTCGGTATCGATGTGCGCCACCTAAAGGCATGGAAAGTGTCAGCCGAACGGGAGATGGCCCTCTTCGAGCAGCGCATCATCCCATATCTCCAGCAACGCAATCCCGGGGCTCGTGAGCAGGCCCTCGAGATGTTGGACGAACTCGTTGATCTCGGTGAGCGCCTGCGGGGAAGTTTCATCGACGTGCTGTCACGTCCGTACTCCGACGGGCGGTGACGAGTCGGTCTGAGTAGTCTTGGCGCATGCTCGTCCAGATCGAATTGCAGGGGGTCCGTTTGGAGGTCCCATCGCAGTCGCCGATCATGATGCTGCAGGAAGTGGGAGACGGTGGGAGAGTGCTCCCGATCTACATCGGGGCGCCAGAGGCATCCGCAATTCACTACGCAACTGAGGGGATCGTTCCGGAGCGGCCACTCACGCACGACCTGCTCGTCAATGTCGTGCGGGGTCTCGGTGCTGAGTTCTCCAAGATCGTGATCACCG
>JALRJT010000048.1 GCA_023254985.1 Ilumatobacteraceae bacterium
CATGAGGCGGCTGGTGGCAACGTGGGTGGCTACCAGCTCCCTGCCACGTACTTGGTCTCGAGGAATTCGAGCAGTCCGTCGTGACCGCCCTCGCGACCGATCCCCGACTGCTTCACGCCGCCGAATGGAGCCGCCGGATCCGACACGAGTCCACGATTCAATCCGACCATTCCGGACTCGAGGGCCTCGGCGATCCGCATGCCCTTGCCGACGTCCTTGGTGAACACATATGACACGAGTCCGTGATCGACGTCGTTCGCCCGCTGAATCATCTCACGCTCGTCGGTGAACGACACGATTGGCGCGACCGGGCCAAAGATCTCTTCTTTCAGAAGAGGATCGTCCGCACTGACGCCACCGAGCACAGTCGCCTGGAAACCGAAAGCGGGATCCGTCACCGCCGAACCGCCACACAGCACCTTCGCCCCGCGTGCAACTGCGCCGCGCACGAGTTCGCCCACTCGATGCTGCTGGGCCTGTGACACGAGCGGACCAAGTGTGGTGTGTGCCGCAAGTCCGTCACCAAGCACGAGAGATGACATGCGCTCGACGAACTTGGTCGTGAACTCCTCGAGCACACTTTCGTGCACGAAGAATCGATTGGCTGCAGTGCAGGCCGCTCCGCCGTTGCGCATCTTGGCGAGCATTGCCCCCTCGACTGCCACGTCCACGTCGGCATCTGCACAGACGATGAGTGGTGCATTCCCGCCGAGCTCCATGCTGCAGTTGATGATTCGCGTAGCGGCCTGTTGCAAGAGGAGCGAACCCACACGAGTGGAACCAGTGAAGGAAAGCTTGCGAACGAGTCCCGAGTTGAGCATTGCTTCGACCGCTGGCGCCGGCTGGTCCGTGACGACGACGTTCACGACACCATCGGGGACACCCGCACGTAGGAGGATGTCTGCGATTGCGAGTGCGGTCAGTGGCGTGTCATGCGCGGGCTTGAGGACCACGCTGCAGCCCGCAGCAAGTGCAGGTCCGATCTTGCGTGTCGCCATCGCAGCTGGGAAGTTCCACGGAGTTGCAAGCAACGACACGCCAACGGGTTGGCGGCTGACGAGCAACCAGTTGTTGCCACTCGGTGCACGACGGTAGTCGCCGTCGATCCGCACTGCTTCCTCGCTGAACCAGCGGAAGAACTCCGCGGCATAGGTGACTTCGGCGCGGGCATCGGTGATGACCTTGCCCATTTCGAGCGTGATCAGCTGTGACAGCGCTTCGTGCTCGGAAATCATCAACTCGTACGCGCGACGCAAGATCTCGCCACGCACCCGCGGCGCAGTCTTGCTCCATGATTCAAAGGATCGATCGGCTGCAGTGACGGCGGCGAGGCAATCGGTGATGGTGGCGTTCGCCACCGTCGCGAGGACACCTCCGGTCGCAGGATTGATGACGTCAATTGACGACGACCCACTCACCCACTCACTGCCGATCAAGGAACCAGTGTTCACCTCGAGGGGAAGCGTCATCGGTCCTACTTCTGCAACTCGACACCAGCGATCTGCTTGATGCGATCGCGAAGGAACTCGAATGCCGTCGTTCCCTTGGCGACCACCACGTCATCGGCAGGATGTAGGAACAGTGGCGTAGATACACGTGAGCGCTTCGCTGCGTCACCCGTTGGATTGATCACCTGATGGGTCGTGCTCGGGTAGAAACCACCCGTGGCGTAATCGAGCATGTCACCCGCATTGATCGCCACGCTGCCCGGATCGCATGGCACGTCATGCCACTTACCAGTAAGGTCACGCACCTGCAGACCTGGTTCATTGGATGCGGGCAACACCGTGATCATGTTGATGTCCTGGTGCGCAGCAGCTCGCACTGAACCCTCTGGTTCATCGCCACGTAGCGGCGGATAGTGCAAGATACGCAGGAGTGTGCGCTGCGTGCCGTTGATCATCTCCGACAGCGGCATCGTGAATTGCTTGGAGATCTCGGTCGGGGTGAACTCTTCGACCCAGGACAACAACTCGGCCGCGAGGGAGAACCCTGAGTCATACATTTCGCGCGCCACGCGAGACTCAGCCTCCGGCTGTCGACCCCATGGATACCAGTGGAAATACTCCTTGATGTCCTTTTTCGAAAAACCTACTGCGGTCTCCGCTTCCTCCATCGGTCGGTAGCCGTCCTGGCCGCCGTCACCTGGAAGGAAATCCCACTTGCGTTCGGAGCGGAAGAAGTCCAGCCACTCGCTCTGCAGTCGCTGCACCATCGAATAGTCGATGGGATGGTTGACGAGTACCGCAAATCCCGTTTCGCGCAACGAACGCGTGAAGTCCCGTGCTGCAGTAGCGGATCGGTAGTCGACGACGGCGACGTCCATGACTCCACCCTACGGCGCGATCGAAGCACCAACACCTAATGTTGCAAGGTGCTT
Source organism: Ilumatobacteraceae bacterium (assembly GCA_023254985.1). Classification (GTDB taxonomy): domain Bacteria; phylum Actinomycetota; class Acidimicrobiia; order Acidimicrobiales; family Ilumatobacteraceae; genus UBA3006. The sequence continues at coordinate 2,381 of JALRJT010000048.1, forward strand.
AAGTCCCGACTCGTGCTTGTCCTACAAGTCGCGGTCGGACTGCTCGCCGCGGGCTACGGCGTGATGTTCACGATGTTGGACGATTGGCGTGACCAATTTGGCATCCAAGAAACGGGCCTCGGATTCATCGTCGCCGTCGGCTTCTTCACGTCATTCATTGCTCAGCTCACTCTTGCTCCCCTCGCCGACAAGGGACATGCACGCAAGATGTTGACTTTGGGCTTCGCACTCAACGTCGTCGGCGCACTCATCATGGCATTTGGATCGAGTCTTTTCGTCTTCATCCTTGGTCGAACATTGATGGGTGTCGGTACTGGCATCGCAATTCCCGCAACTCGGCGCATCATCATCGTGAGCGATCACGACAATGTCGGTCGCAATCTCGGTCGTGGCGTCTCGATCGAAGTCGGTGGCTTCGCTCTCGGTCCGATGATCTCTGCTCTCACCGTCGGTGCATTCGGACTCGCAGCACCGTTCCTCATCATGGCCGGCCTCATCACCATTGCAGCGATCGTCATCTCGCGCGCCGACGTTCCCGAGACCCCACCAGAGGACCGCACGACCGAGCGCTTCGCCTTCGACCTGCTACGCATTCGACCGATGGTCGGAGCGATCTTCGTTGGACTCGCGCTCTACGTGATGATCGGCGTGTTCGACCCGCTATGGGTCGTGATGATGGACGACATGGGTGCTTCGAGTTGGGTGGCAAACGCGGGCGTGTCACTGTTCGGACTCCCTTGGATCTTCTTCGGAACGATGGGAGGCAAGATCGCTGAACGCCACGGGCCGTTCCGCGTGAGTGCATTCGGCCTTCTTGCCGGTGCGGTCTACATGCTCATCTACGGCACACTCGCCTCCCCATATCTCCTCCTCGGATTCGCACTCACTCATGCCGCACTTGACGCATTTACCGTCACAGGTACGGGCATCGCGGTTTCTCAGTCGGTCCCCGAGGAACGCCAAGCTGGAGCATCGGGACTCCTCGGTGGACTACAGACGTTGATGGGCGGAATCGCCGCAATGTTCGCGGGCGTGATCTATGAGCACCTGGGTCGTCGCAGTGCCTTCAACATCACAAGTGTCACGGTAACCGCGCTCGTTGTCGCGGGTATCTCAATCGCCGGATTTAACGTCCTACGTCACCCATCCACTAGGAATCGCGAGTCGGCCACGCAATAGAGTCATTCCATGGAATTTCGTTACCTCGGCAAGAGCGGCCTCAAAGTCTCTGCAATCAGTTACGGCAACTGGATCACCCACGGCAGTCAGGTAGAGGAAGATGCCGCCAAGGCGTGCGTGAAACGTGCACTCGACCTCGGCATCACCACCTATGACACCGCAGACGTCTATGCGGGAACCAGGGCCGAGGAAGTCCTCGGTCGGGCACTCTCCGGCATTCGCCGTGAAAGTATCGAGGTGTTCACCAAGGTCTTCTGGCCAACGGGTTCAGGTCCGAATAATCGCGGACTCTCGCGCAAGCACATCATGCACTCGATCGATGCGTCGCTGAAACGACTGCAACTCGACTATGTAGATCTCTACCAAGCTCACCGCTTCGACAACGAGACGCCGCTCGAAGAAACCATGCTCGCCTTCGCCGACGTCGTGAGACAGGGCAAGGCACTCTACATCGGCGTCTCGGAATGGAACGCAGATGAGATCACGCGCGGCGCAGAACTCGCACGGCAGATGAACGTGCCGTTCATTTCTAATCAACCTCAATATTCGATGTTGTGGCGAGTCATCGAAGAAGAAGTCATCCCCGCGAGTGAGCGCGAAGGGCTCTCCCAGATCGTGTGGTCACCAATCGCACAAGGCGTGCTGACCGGCAAGTATCTCCCCGGCCAGCCACCACCAGCGGGCTCACGCGCGACCGACGAACTCAGCGGCAAGAACTTCATCTCCCGTTGGATGAGCGACGACGTGCTCGAACGAGTTCAACAGCTCAAGCCACTTGCAGAACGCGCCGGCCTCACCATGGCGCAGCTCGCGATCGCGTGGGTGCTCCAGAATCGAAACGTCGCTTCGGCGATCGTTGGCGCGACACGCCCGGAGCAGCTCGACGACAACGTCAAGGCTGCAAACGTCACACTCGAACCACAGTTGATGAAGGCGATCGACAAGACCTTGGACGGTCTCATCGTCACCGATCCCCGCAAGACCGAATCGCCGGCCACGCGGCCGTAACGTTCAGCTCGGGCCGGAGAACATCCCGCCTCGCTCACTCGACTGCGGGAGCGGCGGCTCGCCCTCGAAGCGAGAGATTTCGGCACGACCAACGACGTGCCAGTGCACCTCGTCGGGACCGTCGGCGAGACGAAGCGTGCGCTGGCCTGCATAGAGTCGCGCAAGCGGGGTCCACTGCGACACACCAGTCGCTCCGAACACCTGGATCGCTTCGTCGATGATCTTGCACACACGCTCGGGCACCATTGCCTTCACGGCACTCACCCAGATGCGCGCCTCTGCGTTGCCCATCGTGTCCATTGCCTTTGCAGCACGGAGCACCATGAGGCGCATCGCCTCGATCTCAATGCGTGCCTTGGCGATCACTTCGGTGTTCTTGCCGAGTCGCGCGAGTGGCTTTCCGAATGCTTCGCGGTGCAGTCCGCGACGGATCATCAACTCGAGGGCCCGTTCCGCAGCACCGATCGAGCGCATGCAGTGATGGATTCGACCTGGTCCGAGACGCACCTGAGAGATCTCGAATCCTCGGCCTTCGCCGAGCAACATGTTTGACGACGGCACGCGCACGTCAGAGAACCGCAGGTGCATGTGTCCATGCGGTGCATCGTCCTCGCCGAACACTTCCATCGGACCGAGAATCTGAACACCCGGCGTATCCATCGGCACGAGGATCTGTGAGTGGCGACGGTGTGGTGGGCCGTCGGGGCTCGTCATCACCATGCAGATCAAGATCTTGCAGCGCGGATCCCCGGCGCCAGAGATGTAGTACTTCTCGCCGTTGATGACCCATTCGTCACCGTCGAGCACCGCACGACATTCCAAGTTCTTGGCGTCCGAAGATGCAACGTCAGGCTCTGTCATCGCATATGCGGAACGAATCTCGCCATTCAGGAGCGGCTTCAACCAGCGCTCCTTCTGCTCGGGAGTACCGACGCGTTCGAGCACTTCCATGTTCCCGGTGTCCGGCGCACTGCAGTTCATGCACTCCGAGGCGATCGGGTTCTTGCCGAGCTCGGCGGCGATGTAGGCGTAGTCGAGGTTGGAGAGACCTTCACCCGTCTCGGCGTTCGGCAGGAAGAAATTCCACAATCCGTTCGCCTTCGCCTTGGTCTTCAGTCCCTCGAGCAACTCCAACTGGCCGGGTCCGTACTGCCATCTGTCGGGGCGACCCTCACCAAGCTTGAAGAACTTCTCCGTCACGGGGTCGATCTCGTCGCGAATGAACTTGGTGACTGCTTCGAACAACGGCACTGCTTTCGCCGACATCGCGAGGTTCATTGCGTCGTCGGTGGTGATTCCTGAGTGCATTCCTGGTGCGGGCATACCGCCACGCTACCCCTCTACTCTGCAGCGAGGTCTTATCGAACTGGCGACAACACCACAAGTGGAATCTCGCGTGCCGTGCGCTGTTGGTACGAGCGATAGCCCTTGTATGCAGCCTCAGCGCTCGGCCACCACTTTGTGCGTTCCTCGGGCGTTGCAGTGCGCGCAATCATCGGCGTCCACGGTCCACCCTTCACTCGTGCCTCAACGCGCGGATTTGCGACGAGGTTGAGATACCACGCTGGATGGTGGTCGTCTCCGCCACGCGACGCAACTATCACGACATCGTCACCTTCTTGAACCGGCGACGTGAGCAGAACGGTCCGCTTCTCACCCGACTTGCGTCCGATCGTCGTCAGCTCGACGACGGGCATTGTCCCGAACTGCCAGCCCGCACGTCCTCCTGTCACCGCCATGATCACACGGTGCACTGCATTCATTCCTTTGAGAAATCCGTCGCTTGGCATGGCTCAACCCTACGCCTCGGCGGGCCTCCGTATTCACCCGTAGTGTGCTGGGAATGAAAGATCTCTTCTCACTCAAAGGTCGCGTCGCACTCGTCACTGGTGGCTCTCGCGGAATCGGTGCGATGATCGTGCAGGGGCTCCTTGAACACGGTTGTTCGCGCGTCTACATCACCGCTCGCAAGGCCGCTCAATGTGATGCCGCAGCGAAGGAGTTGTCGCAGTTCGGTGAATGCATTTCGCTGCCCGGCGACGTCTCGACCAACGAGGGCATCGCCGTCCTCGCAGCGCAAATCGCCGAGCGTGAACAACAACTCGACATCCTCGTCAACAACGCAGGCGCAGCGTGGGGTGCGGAGTTCGACACGTTCCCTGAATCCGGATGGGACAAGGTCGTTGACCTCAACCTGAAGACGCCGTTCTTCCTCACGCAGGCGCTCGCACCACAACTGCGCAAGGCGGGTGCATCGGGCCACCTCGCCAAGGTGATCAACATCGCATCGATCGATGGCATCTCGATCAACCAGATGGAGACCTATTCCTACGCGGGAAGCAAAGCAGGCCTCATTCACATGACCAAGCGCAT
>JALRJT010000100.1 GCA_023254985.1 Ilumatobacteraceae bacterium
CCGCATGAAGGGCTCCCGTGCGGTCGAAGGTGGACTGCTTGGCGCGCACGCGATCCGACACCCCGAGCAGGGTCGAGACGTCGAGCACGGGGCCGGAATCCGAACCCATCGGCGTCGTACAGGTGAGCAGTTGGTCGATGGATTCGGTGCCACAAATCCCACAACTGGATGAGGTGACCATGGCGCGTCGTGCGAGTGCCAGATCGAAGGGTCGAGACAAGCCGACCGTGACGACGTTGTACTTCTGCTCTTCACCCTCGACGAGCTCGCAATATTTCACGGTGCGCACATCCGATGGCGCGGTCACGATCCCCTCGGTGAAGAGGAATCCGACCGCAAGTTCGAAGTCGTGCCCCGGTGTGCGCATGGTGACCGAGATCTGTTGCGGTTCGCTGCGTGGCGATTCGGCGCGAATCTCCATCGGCTCCTCGGCCACCAGGTGGTCTGGCTTGGATCCTTGACGCCCTTCGGCAGTGACGGTGACGACCTTCCAATCGGTCGCCTTGCGTCGCGCAGGTGCCGCCGAAGTCATGCGGTCAGGCTAGTTGCTGTCCAGAAAACCGCGCAGGTTGGCGCTGTTGTGCGGGTGCCTCAGTCGCGCGAGGGTCTTTTGTTCGATCTGACGGACGCGTTCGCGCGTGACGTTCATCTTCTTGGCGACATCTTCGAGCGTGTGCTGCTGACCCGTGTACTTGCCGATGCCGAAGCGCATCGCCACGATCTCCTGGTCACGTTCGGGCAGGTCGTTCAGGGTTTGCTCGACTGCGAGTGCAAGTTGACGGCGCTCGGTGAGTTCGCTCGGGTCGTTGGCCGAATTGTCGTCAGCGATGGTGTCACCGACGGTGAGGTCATCGGTGTCGGCGCTGACGGGCGCGTCGAGGCTGCTCGTCGAGAGTGCGATCTGCATCACCTCGAGCAACTTGTCGACGGACAACCCTGCTCGTTCGGCCACTTCCTCCGGCGAGGGATCCCGCTCGAGCTGAGCCTGCAGTTCGCGCTCGACACGCTGCACTCGGTTGACGACTTCCATCATGTGCCCTGGAATGCGGATGTTGCGGCCCTGGTCCGCCATCGCGCGGGTCATCGCCTGGCGAATCCACCACGTGGCGTAGGTCGAGAACTTGAAGCCCTTCTCGTAGTCGTACTTGTCGGCGGCGTGCATGAGGCCGATGTTGCCTTCTTGGATGAGATCGGCGAGGTGTAGTTCCTTGCGGTCGTATCGTCGAGCGATCGATACGACGAGGCGAAGGTTCGCCCGCACCATGTGGTCCTTGGCCTTGACACCGTCGTTGACTCTTCGTTGCAACGCTCGACGTTCGCGTAAGCCGAGCGAGGAACTGTTTGCATCGAGTTCGACCTGAGCGGCAAGGCCGTCCTTGATCGCCCTGCCGAGACGACGCTCGTCTTCGGCATTCAACAGATCGACTTGGCCGATCTCGTTGAGATACATGCGGACGGCGTCGGGACCCGAATCGACGTTCCCCGAATGACGCACTAGTCGACCACCTCGTTGGTCACCACGGCCTCGAGCCAGGCGAGCAACTCAGAGCAAGCCTCATCTGCACTGTGGGGATTCTGCAGGTCCTCGAGGCGCAGGCGCGCGGCGCGATCGAGTTGGATGGCTGCAGGGTCGGTGAGCTTGGTGCGCTGGGCAAGTTCGCGACGCACGGCGGCTGCGACGAGATTCATCGCCTCGGAGATGGGTTTGGCATCCACGTCGGCAACGGCTGCTCGCTCGAGCGCCTCTCGAGCATCCGGGTCGGCACTTGCCAGTGCTGCGTTCAGGTCACCCTCCGCGGTGCGCAGCGCGACGAACGCGCGCCGGTACACCTCGTCAGAAAATAGCGGTTCGACGAGATAACCCGCAATCTCGTTGAACTGCTGGATCATGAGCGCAATCGCGACGAACTCCCCCGCGTAACTACTCGCCTTTGACGCACGTGGTGTCGGCTGGGTCACCTGTGGTGCGCGAGATCCACGCGCGGCGACCGCCACGAGATCAGCCACGGGGATTCCCGTGTGGCTCGCCACCTCACCCGCATACAGGGTGCGTACGTTCTTGTCGGGGTGCTCGTTAATCACCGACATCGCCTGGGTGGCGATGCGACTGCGGGACTCTGGTGACGTGAGTTGTTCCGATGCGAGCACGCGATCGAGGCGGAAACCAAGGAACGGCTTGGCATGCGTGACGGCCTCGACGAGTGCGGCCGGGTCACTCGAGGCGAGTTCGCCCGGGTCCTTGCCAGGCGGGAACTTCGCCACGCTCACCTGCACCTCGTAGCGCTTTTCCCATTCATAGAACCGCTCTGCTGCACCTTGGCCGGCAGCGTCGGCGTCGAAGGCGAGCACGACCTTGTTGGCGAATCGCTTGAGGAGTCGCACGTGCTCCTCGGTCAGTGCAGTCCCACAGGTCGCAACGGCGCGCGTGACTCCCGCGCGATGGAAGCCGATGACATCGGTGTAGCCCTCGCACACGATGACTTCATCTGCGGCGACCACGCTCGCCTTCGCCCAATTCAATCCATACAGCGTCTTGGACTTGGCATAGATCGTCGTCTCCGAAGAGTTCTTGTACTTCGCCGGATCGGTTGACCCCGGCAGGATTCGTCCACCGAAGGCAACCGCGTCACCCGAATCGGTGAAGATCGGGAACATCACGCGCGCACGGAACGAGTCCGTCGCTCGGGGCGCCGAGCTCGCGGAACGATGCGGGCCGAGCCCGATGCTGTGCGCGTCGCTCAGGGAGGAGGGGCAGCTCCAGGCCGCGGGACTCGCGGAGATCGCGGCGACGATCAGGGCGTACCGGCCCGCGGCGACGGTGTTCGAGGCGGAGATCGCGAACGCCGCCAAGGGGCAGGGCTTGCTCGCGGCGGCGGCGAGGCAGAGCTCCGCGATGCGGGCGAAGCGCGCGGCGCACGATAAGCACATAGACAAGGCGAAGGAGACGGGACACGGGATCGTCGCGAGGCGGCGAAGGAGACCGGAGGAGGAGGCGGCGACGGGGGGAGGAGACGAAGGGGGGGAC
>JALRJT010000115.1 GCA_023254985.1 Ilumatobacteraceae bacterium
CTCGAACTGCCCGTGCTCGCGATGGAGCACCACTACCTGATGACCGAACCGATGGACGAGGTCATCGAGTACAACGCCAAGCATGGTCGCGAACTGCCACACATGATTGACTTCGCCGGCGAGATCTACGCCCGCCAGGAAGGCCAGAGCATCTTGCTCGGCACCTACGAGCAGGACAATCGTCCGTGGTCGGCCAAGGAGACTCCGTGGGACTTCGTGTTCCAGCTCCTCCCGCACGACCTCGATCGAATCTCGGATGAACTCGAGCGCGGATTCGCACACTTCCCCGCTGTCGGTCGCGCCGGCATCAAGAAGTTCGTCAACGGTCCATTCACGTTCAGCCCCGACGGCAACCCACTCGTCGGACCGATCAAGGGCATGCGCGGCATGTGGAGTGCGTGCGCGGTCATGGCCGGACTGTCCCAGGGTGGCGGCGTCGGTCTCTCGCTCGCCAACTGGATGGTGCACGGCGACCCGGGTGCAGACATCTGGGCGATGGACGTCGCGCGTTACGGCGACTACGCGACGCTCGCCTACACCAACTCCAAGGTGCGCGAGAACTACTCGCGTCGCTTCCGCATCACCTTCCCGAACGAAGAACTTGCAGCAGCACGTCCGTTGCACACGACTCCGATCTACGATCGCCTCACCGATCACAACGCGGTGTGGGGTGCGGGATTCGGCTTGGAGCACCCGCTGTGGTTCCAGGACAAGGGTCTCGAACCGAAGGAAGACATCACCTTCTATCGCTCGAACGCCTTCAACAACGTCGGCGAAGAGTCGCGTGCGGTGCGCGAGCGCGTCGGATTCTCCGAGGCGTCGAACTTCGCCAAGTACAAGGTGTCGGGCGAAGGCTCGGCGGCATGGCTGCAGGGGCTGTTCACCAACTCGCTCCCGAAGATCGGCCGCACGGTGCTCACGGGCATGCTGAACCCGCAGGGCAAGATCGTCGGCGAGTTCTCCGTCTCGCGCATCGGTGAGGAAGAGTTCTTCCTCTTCGGCTCGCAGGCCGCAGAGGTGCATCACCCACGTTGGTTCCTCGCGCACCTGCCCGAGAACTCCAAGATCCGCTTCGAGACACTGTCGCTGTCGATGGTCGGTCTCACCGTGGCCGGTCCACGCTCGCGTGATGTGTTGCAAAAGCTCACCGACACGTCGCTTGCGACGAAGGACTTCCCGTTCATGTCGTTCCGCAAGGTCAACATCGGCATGGCGCCCGTGTGGCTGTCGCGCATGACCTACACCGGAGACCTCGGGTACGAGATGTGGATGGCGCCCGAATACCAGCGCTACCTGTTCGACCTCATCTGGGACGCCGGTCGCGAGTTCGACATGCGCCTGTTCGGCTTCCGTGCGCTCATCACGATGCGTCTCGAGAAGAACTTCGGCACCTGGTTCCGCGAGTACCGCCCGATCTACACGCCGCTCGAAGCGGGCATGGATCGCGTGCTCAAGTTCGACCACGACTTCATCGGCCGCGAAGCAGTCGAGGCAGAGATGAAGGCCGGCGGTCCGAAGCGCAAGCTCGTGATGTTCCGCGTGGACGTCGACCCGGATGCGCCGGCAGACGTCATCGGCGACGAGCCGGTGTTCCACGACGGCAAGGTCGTCGGCTGGATCACGAGCGGTGGCTACGCCCACTACTCGGGCGTTTCGCTTGCACTCGGCTACATCCCCGCAGAGCTCGCCAACGAGGGCACGAAGGGCTTCGAGATCGAGATCATCGGCAAGATGCGTCCGGCGACGTTGCAACTCGAGCCAGTGCTCGACCCGAGCGGCTCACGCATGCGCGCCTAGGTCACACGATGGCCACGATCACCCGCATCGAGATCACCCACCACCGACTTCCACTCGATCCACCGTTCCCGGCGAGCTGGGACACGCGTCCACGCACGCACTTCCCCGCCACGATCGTGCGCGTGTTCGACGACGCAGGTCGCTGCGGTGTCGGCTCAGGCGACTCGATGTACGGATTCTCCGATTACGAAAAGTACTTCATCGGCGAGGATCCGGAGAACATCGATCGACACGCCGCGGTGCTCTCCAACATTGAGTTCCATGCCGGTCGCCCGTGGCCACTCGACCTCGCGCTGTGGGACCTGATCGGCAAGATCAAGGACGAACCAGTGTGGAAGCTCCTCGGCGGACGCACGAACAAGATCCGCGCGTACGCGTCTTCTGGCGTGCACCGCTCGATTCCCGAGATGGTCGAGGTCGCCAAGCGCACGATCGCCCTCGGATACCCAGCACTCAAAGTGCGCTTCGGTCGCCCGAAGCTGGATGACGACCTCGCCGTCGTGAAGGCGATCCGCGAGGCAGTCGGTATGAAACTCGAGTTGATGGTCGACTGCAACCAGGGCTGGCGCATGCCATGGGACATCGCCCAGCCGTGGACGCTCGACCACGCGACGAGTGTCGCCCAGGTGCTCGCCGAGAACTCCGTGTACTGGATGGAAGAGCCGCTCCATCGCGGCGACTACAAGGGTATGACCGAGCTCCGCAAGCGCGTGAACATCCGCATCGCCGGTGGCGAACTGACCCGCGAACCCTATGAGTTCCGCGAACTGCTCGAGCGCGACTGCTTCGACGTGTTCCAACCCGACGTCGTCTGCACGCAGGGCATCACCGGTCTCGCCAGGTTCGCCCGCCAAGTCGAAGCCGCGGGCAAGATCTTCACCCCGCACACCTGGGGCACGGGCATCGGCGTGATGGGCAACCTGCACGTCACCGCCGGCACCGTCGACACCCCGTTCATTGAGTTCCCCTTCGATCCACCGGAGTGGACCAACGAGCGTCGTGACTACATGATGAAAGAGGCGATCGAGGCCGACGGCGAAGGCTGGATCCATCTCTCGGACCGTCCGGGTCTCGGCTTCGAGTTGAACGAAGACGTACTGCGCGCCACGGCGAGCAGCCAAGCCACCTTCTCGTAGGGAGAATTACATCCGCACGCGATGTGCGTGCGTGTAGACGTTCGCACGTCCATCGCGCAGGAACCCGACGAGCGTCATGCCGAGTGCGTCTGCGGTCTGCACCGCAAGGTTCGATGGTGCACCGACTGCGGCGATGAAGGCGATACGGGCAATCGCCGCCTTCTGGATGATCTCGAAGGACAACCGCCCGCTGCAGAACAAGCCACTCGACGAAAGCGGAACCTGTCCGTCGAGCACGCTGCGACCGATCACCTTGTCGACGGCGTTGTGGCGACCGATGTCTTCGCGCACGATCGAGATCTCCCCTGCGGCATCGAACAGTGCCGCTGCGTGCAGCGCCCCCGTGCGGTCGAAGGTCGACTGCTTGGCTCGCACGCGATCTGACACGCCGAGCAGAGCAGCGACGCCGAGTACGGGACCAGACTCCGCACTCATCAGAGTCGTGCACGTGAGCAGTTGGTCGATCGATTCAGTGCCGCAAATTCCGCAACTGGATGAGG
>JALRJT010000058.1 GCA_023254985.1 Ilumatobacteraceae bacterium
CACTGATGGCAGACGTCCATGGACGCCGCTGAACAAGGCGGCTCCAGCGATACCAGAAGGTCTCGTTCTTCGGCTTGCGGGCGCGCTGTGGGATCGGCTTGCGCAACGGCTTGATGACGAAACTCGCAAGAGTCAGTACGACGGCACTGACAATCGCAGCGAGGAAGAGAGGCAACGACTCTGCGACGACTGCAAAGAATGTGATCACGACGAACGCTGCAAGCGCAATGAGTGCCGCACGTGTGGTGACGTCGATGCGGTGCTTGACCATCGCCAAGAGTGCGGGGAGGAGCGAAATTGAAGCAATCATCATGATGAGGACGCCGATCACCGCGCCGATCGCAAGACCGCGAGCGAAGGCAAGGCCCATCACGAATAGTCCGAGGAGCGAGATGATGACGGTGATACCGGCGAAAATAACCGCGCGACCCGACGTGTCGACTGCGTTGACTACGGAATCTTCGACGGACATGCCGTGGTGGATGCCTTCGCGATAACGAGTGACGATGAAGAGGGCGTAGTCAATACCGACGCCCAGACCGATCATCGCCACGAGCGAGGTGGTGAAGTCTGGCATCGGAAGCACGTGACTGAGGACCGTCACGAGCGAGGCGCCGACTCCGAGCCCGACGAGCGCCGTGCCGATGGGAAGACCCATTGCCAGCACCGATCCGAATGCGAGGACGAGGATGATGATCGCGGCAAGCAATCCGTATGCCTCGCTCGCGGGAAGTTCGAATCCGGCGAAGATGTTGCCGCCGTACTCGATTCGCAGGTCACCCGTTGCGTACTGCTCGCCAATCTCGCGAATCTCCTCACCGAGTGCGATGAGTTCGGTCTGCGAGCGAATGGTGGCATCGATTGACGCAAATGCGGTTGTGCGAGCAACGTTGATCTGACCTTCGGTGTCGTAGGGGCTTGTCGCCGTGACGCCCTCGATTTGCCCGACCTTGGTGAACAACTCCGTCATTGCGTCTTTGACGGCATCTGCATCAACACCGGTCGGAGTGGCAAATACGATCTCGCCACTGAATCCCGCTCGGTCGGGGCTGTTCGCCTCGAGCAGCATCTGGACGTCGTTCGATTCACTTGCGGGAATCTCGAACTCTGTGGCGAAATCAGAACCCGTGAGTGACGAGGCAAATCCAATTGCGATGAGAAGGGGGATCCAGATCCCAAAGACCATCAGTCGGCGACGACGGACACTGAAACGAGCGAGGGCAGCGAGCATGGGGGGCTTTCTTGTCGGGGGAGGTGGCCTCGAGGCGACCACAGGTAACAACGAAATCGTAGGTGGGGAAATTCCCTTGGATGTTGTTCGACTCACCTGATTTCCCGAGTGGACGGGAACCCGACAAGTGTCACTCGCGCCAGTGGACTCCGACCGGCCACTCGCCGATGCCGCCCTTTTCGTTGAGCATCCCGGTGAGTTCGCGGTTCAAGTGTCGCGATCGCCACGTCAGCATGTCTTGGGCCAGGGGCAACGCGACCGATGGATCGTCGATGGTGGTGCGCCAGGTCGAGTCGCCCTTGGTGTCGAAGCAGAGCCAGGTGCCATCTCCGAATTGCACATACGCGACGTCTTCATATCGTCGGACCGCAAGGTTCTGCATCTCCAAGCGACGATCCCACGGCCATTCGCGCTCTTGCATGCGAATGAAGAAGTGGCGCCAGTCGTACTCATACGATGCGGCGTTGCGCCACCCGTCGACGGACTTTCCTTCGAGAAGCGGAGTGAGTGGGAGTCCGTCGCATTGTTTCGGAACCGGTTGGCCGAGTGCTTCTGCGATGGTCGGCAAGATGTCGACGTTCTCGGTGAAGTGATCGACGGTCGTTCCGTTTCGTGAGGCGAGTCGGGGATCGCGCACGATTCCAAGGATGTGATAGCTCTGTTCGAAGAAGCCGAGCTTTTCCTTCAATCCGTGATCGCCGAGCTGCTCACCATGATCGGCGGTGACGATGACGATCGTGTTCTCCCACATTTCTCGTTCCGCGAGCGCGTCCCAGATGCGACCAAGCTGTTCGTCGACGTCGCCAATCATCCCGTAGTACTGGGCACGCATGTGGCGAATCCCGGCTTCATCCTGGGGTGGAATCGCGCTCGGAATTTGGAGCGCGAAGTCGTGGAATGGATGGCGATCGTTCGTCGGTGTGATCGGAAGCTCAACGTCTGCGGGATCGTATGCCGTGCTCCACTTTCCGGGAGCTGAGTACGGCGGGTGTGGCCGCAGATAACTCGTGTGAGCGAACCAAGGGCCGTCCTGACGGTCGAGCCAGGTGAGGAAGTGGTCGGTGAGGAATGCCGAGATGCCGAACTCTGCTGGTCTTGTCGGCTCCGATAGCAGTGCTTGCTGGGCGTTCATCGGCACGTCGAAACCGTTCGCGCGCAGGTGATTGATCCACAACTCGTGCGGTTCTGGAATGAACAACTCGCAGTCGAATCCAGGCAAGATGCCCTCGAACGACGTGAGGCGCCAGTCATCCGGCCCCGTGGTGTCTCGTGGATCTGCGCTTTGGTCGGTGTAACCAAACAGAGTCGGTGAGTAACCAGCTCGCCGTGCGAGCAGTGCGACGTTGTCGAAACGTCGATCGAGTGGCGT
>JALRJT010000004.1 GCA_023254985.1 Ilumatobacteraceae bacterium
CCGAACATCGAATAGAAGGTGTAGAACGGCACCATCGGCACGCCACGCGTGGCATAACTTGTGCCCGCGGCGATGAAGCTCGACATGCTGCCGGCCTCGGTGATGCCTTCTTCGAGGATCTGACCCGCATTCGACTCGGCATACGACAGCAAGAGTGCATGGTCCACCGGCTCGTACTTCTGGCCCTGTGATGCGTAGATCTTGAGCTCGGGGAACAGCGCGTCCATGCCGAACGTGCGGGCCTCGTCGGGGATGATCGGCACGACGCGCGGCCCGAAGTCCTTGTCGCGGGCGAGGTTGCGCAACAATCGCGTGAAGCCCATCGTCGTCGAGACGGACTGACCCGCACTGCCTGCGTCGAACTCGGTGAAGGCCGTATCGCCGGGGAGTGTGAGTTGCTTGCGCACGACGGTCGAGCGCTTCGGCACTTCGCCACCGAGTGCGCGGCGACGCTCCATCATGTACTGGTATTCGACGCTGTCGACGGGTGGTCGGTAGTACGGCGGGTCGTCTCCCGAAAGTGCCTCATCCGGAATCTCGTCCTCGAGGTGCAGCGTGTCGCGCAGTGCGCGCAGCTGATCATCGGTCATCTTCTTGATCTGGTGCGTGGCGTTGCGACCCTCGATCTCGTGTCCGAGCGTCCAGCCCTTGACGGTTTTGCAGAGGATCGCAGTCGGTCGACCGGAGCCGAGGTTCTCGCTCGCTGCACGGAATGCCGCATACAGCTTGCGGTAGTCGTGGCCGCCGCGGGGAAGCGTGCGCAATTCATCATCGGAGAGGTGCGAGACCATCTCGCGTAGGCGTGGGTCGGGTCCGAAGAAGTTCTCGCGAATGTAGTTGCCGTCTTCGACGGTGTAGCGCTGGAACTCACCGTCCACGGTGGTGTTCATTTTGTTCAAGAGCACGCCGCTCGTGTCGCGCGCGAGTAGTTCGTCCCACTTGGAACCCCAGATCACCTTGACCACGTTCCAACCCGCACCGCGGAACACGGCTTCGAGTTCCTGGATGATCTTGCCGTTGCCGCGCACTGGGCCGTCCAATCGCTGCAGGTTGCAGTTGACGACGAAGGTCAGGTTGTCGAGTTGTTCGCGTGCGGCAAGCGAGATCGCTCCGAGCGTTTCGGGCTCGTCACATTCACCATCACCGAGGAATGCCCACACGCGACTCGCCGAGGTGTCGTCGATCTGGCGGTTGTGCAGGTAGCGGTTGAAGCGCGCTTGGTACAGCGCGGTGATCGGACCGAGGCCCATCGACACCGTCGGGAATTCCCAGAACTCGGGCATCAGTCGGGGGTGCGGATAGCTCGAGAGTCCCTTGCCCGGGCGAGCGATCTCACGACGGAAGTGATCGAGGTCGTCTTCGTTCATTCGACGCTCGATGAACGCTCGTGCATATACACCCGGTGCCGCGTGACCTTGGTAGTAGACGTGGTCGCCTGCCTGGCCGTTGTCCTTGCCGCGGAAGAAGTGGTTGAACCCGACCTCATACAAGCTCGCCGAGGAAGCGAACGTGGAGAGGTGACCACCGATGCCTTCGGCTGCAGAGTTCGCGCGCACCACCATCACGGCTGCGTTCCATCGGATGTAGGCGCGGATGCGACGCTCGATGTGTTCGTCTCCCGGGAACCACGGTTCCTGTTCGCGCGGGATGCTGTTCACGTACGGGGTCGACACCGTTGCGGGGAAGCTGACCTGGGACTCTCGAGCACGCTCGAGCAGACGCGACAACAAATAGCGCGCGCGGGTCTTGCCCTGCGTCTCGACGACCGCATCGAGTGAGTCGAGCCACTCCGCGGTCTCGCCCGGGTCGGTGTCGGGGAGCTGATGCACCGAGCCGTCGAAGATCATGTGTTCATTCTCGCAGAATTTGCAGGCGGTGCGCCCCAGCGAGGACAAAGTGGGCAAGTATCTAGGGCGTGATTGTTGTCTATACCGATGGTGCGTGCTCGGGAAATCCTGGTCCTGGGGGCTGGGCGTGGGCGACCGCCCCGAGTGGGGAACCGCGCGGCACCGGCGGTGAGTCGCACACGACGAATCAGCGCATGGAACTCACCGCCGTCATCGAGGCGTTGCGACAACACGCGGATGTGAGCGAGCCGATCGAGATTCGTTCCGACTCGACGTATGTCGTCAATTGCTTCCGCGACAACTGGTGGGTCGGCTGGCAGAAGCGAGGCTGGAAGAACTCACAGCGCCAGCCGGTGGCGAACCGCGACCTCTGGGAGCCACTGATCGAGATGGTCAATGCGCGAGGGGACGTGACCTTCACATGGGTCAAGGCACACAACGGCGAGTTGATGAACGAACTCGTGGATTCCTTGGCCGTTGCCGCGTCCCTCGGCTTTGCCTGAGCGGGCAACGCCCCGTAGCCTCATCCACATGGATCTCAACGGAGCAAGTGCAATCGTCACGGGTGGAGCATCGGGAATCGGTGAGGCGTGTGTGCGTCTCCTCGCCAAGCGTGGTGCGAAGGTCGTCGTCGCCGACATTCAAGAAGAAAAGGGCCAGGCGCTCGCCAAGGAAGTTGGCGGTGCGTTCTGCAAGGTGGACGTCACCAACACCCAGGACATCATCAACGCGGCTGAGATGGCCAAGTCGATGGGCCCGGTGCGTGCACTCGTCAACTCGGCTGGCATCGGCTGGGCACAGCGCACGGTCGGCAAGGACGGCACGTATGACTCCGCTGCCAACATCGACGCATTCAAGAAGGTGATCGCGATCAACCTCGTCGGTACCTTCGACTGCATCCGCATCGTCGGCACCGCGATCAGCCTGAGCGAACCGCTCGCCAACGGCGAACGTGGCGCGATCGTCAACCTGGCTTCTGTCGCCGCATTCGACGGCCAGATTGGCCAAGCGTCGTACTCGGCGTCCAAGGGTGGCGTCGTCGGCATGACGCTCCCGATCGCACGTGACCTCGCCGCCGTGGGCATCCGCGTGAACACCGTCGCCCCGGGTCTCATCGACACCCCGATCTACGGCCAGGGTGAGGCGAGCGAGCAGTTCAAGCAGAACCTGCAAAAGGGTGTGTTGTTCCCGCAGCGCCTCGGCTATCCAGAGGAACTTGCCTCGATGGTCGTGGAGTGCGTGACGAACAGCTACATGAATGCCGAGACCATCCGCGTGGATGGCGGCATTCGCATGCAGCCCAAGTGAGTCGAGCGCGCGGAGCGCAATGACCTTCGTCCTCCATCAACACCCGTTCACTCCCTTCGATCGGGAGCCATCGGCCGACCTCTCGCAGTTCCGGGCCATGCCGATGATGGACGAGATGCTGCCCATCGAGATGACCGATGAATTCCGCCATCGCTTGGGCGTGAAGCCACTCGATCTCACCAACTGGTTGCCGCACGATGCAGAGAGCGAACCGACGATTGCGATGAAGCGCGAGTTGCTCGACACACGCCGTGACGAAGTCGTCGCGCTCCACCCGGGTGGCGAGGCCGCAGCGGAGGAAGCCGCACGACTCGTCGCCGAGTATCGCGGAGTGAAACTGGAGAGCCGCGGCATCGATGCACTCGTCGAGGCGAGCCTGCTCGTCGCAGACGACCTCACGGTGCTCGCACCGGTCGGAGACAAGTTGTTGTTCATCGCCGGGGTCGTGTGTTCGCCGAGCCGTTGGAAGCTCGCATCGAAGATGGGCATGGACATGTTGTCTACGCACCAACCGGTGTCGAAGTACGCCGAGCACATCGGTGCCGCCGTCGACACGACACTGCGACGTCTCACGGCCGACAAGGCGATCTGGCGATCGAACTGGACGCTCGAGGATCACTGCGCGTTATTCCAACCAGAGTCGCCGGCTCAACCGCTCGTGGATGATCCATCGTTGTTGTGGATTCGCATGGAGCGCGAGACGTTGCGTCGCTTGCCCGAGACCGGCGGCATCTTGTTCACGATCCGTGGGTTCCAGCAACCGTTGCCCGACTACGTGTCACGCGGTGCCCAGCACGCACAAACACTTCGTTCACTGATCGCACGCCTGCCCGACGACCTTGCTCGTTACAAGTCGGTGTATGCGTATCGCGACTCCGTGCTCGAGTGGCTCGAGCCGTACTGCGCCGCCTGAACGTAGATCAGGTCGTGTAGTCGGCGTTGATGCGCACGTAACCGTCGGTGAGATCGCATCCCCACACCGTCGATGACGACGTTCCAGTGTTCAGCGCGACGCGAATGACTATGTCGGTGCCACGCATGTAACGACTGAGCGCATCCAAATCGCCCGCGGCGAGTTGCGTGGGGTACACCTCCTGGTCGCCGAAGGAGATGACGACGCGGTCCTGGTCGATGTCGGTGAATTCGCTGCACTTGCCGATTGCCATCGCCACGCGACCCCAGTTCGGATCGGCGCCGTGCACGGCGGTCTTCACGAGTGGTGAATTGACGATCGCCTTGGCGACGACCTTGGCCTGATGATCATCCCGCGCCTGCTCGACGAGCACCTCGATGAGTTTCTCTGCGCCTTCTCCGTCGCGTGCGACTTGCTTTGTGAGCGAAAGCGCGACCTCATGCAGCGCAGATTCGAGGGCCGAATGGTCGACGGTTCCCGCTGCGCCGCTTGCGAGCACGATCGCGGTGTCGCTCGTGGAGGTGTCGGTGTCGACCGAGACGCAGTTGAAGGTCGTGTCCATGACGCGGCGGAACATCGCGTCCAGATCGTCCGGGGAGATCTCGGCGTCGGTGAAGAGCAACGTGATGAGCGTGGCCATGTTCGGCTCGATCATGCCGACGCCCTTGGCGACCCCGACGACGCGTGCAGAGCTACCTGCAACGTGTACTTCTGCGATCTTTCGCACGGTGTCGGTCGTCATGATTCCGTGAGCGACGGCCTCCGCATTGGTGTCGGTGAACGATTTCGGGATCGCGGCGAGTCCCGCGCGCACGGCATCCATCGGATACTGGCGCCCGATGACTCCGGTGGAGGCGATCAGGATGTCGGTCGGTGCACAACCGAGTGATGCCGCCACACCGGCCACGACCTCGCGCGCGTTCGACATGCCAGTCGCACCGGTGGCGACGTTGGCGTTCTTGGAGATGACGACGACTCCGCGCGCGCGACCGTCCACGAGATGTTCACGCGAGACGATGACGCTTGGCCCGGCGAAGCGGCTCTGCGTGAACACGCCAGCCGCAGTGCAGGTGGTCGTGGCGGCGACGAGGGTGAAGTCGTCGCTCGAGTCCTTGATGCCGATATTGGTGACGTACGAGGTGAATCCCCGGGGGAGATCCACGCTCATGAGGCTGGTGAGAAGTGGCGCTCGAGATTGGCGAGCGTGCGCTCCATGGAGCGCTCGTTGTTCTCGATCGCCTTCATCAACTTCAGGAACAACCGTGAGCGGTTCGTCGCATAGTCGAACTGTTCGGTGACGAGCGTGCCGCCCTCGACCGGGGTCAGGATGTAACGCCAGATGTGGCCGCCGAAGTGGCGCCAGGCGATGCGCTTGTTCTCCTCGAACTCCACGACGGTGTTCGTGATGCGATACGGAACACCGATGCGCATGTTCATCGAAAACGTCGCGCCGATTGACAGTCGCTTCGGGGCTGAGTTGCGCGCCTCTTGCACGCTGCCCGAGCCGTCGAAGACGTGGTGCTGGCGCGGGTCGGCGAGCAACTCGAAGATGAGACCGGGTGCGGCCGGGATGACGCGTTCGACGGTGACAACTTCCTTGACGGGATCGTGGGCCATGGATTTCAGGCTAGGCGAGCGATGCGACGACGGCTTCGCCACAGCGACGACCTGAGTACAAAGCTCCCTGGATGGAGCCCGTGTCGCGGTGGTCGCCGCACACGAATTGCCCGTTGCCGAGATCAACGCGCTGCTTGGGCGAAAACGGCGGCTCCTGTGTCGGGCCGGCGTGTGTGATGGCATATGTGCGCAGGTGACGCCAGGCATCCACTTGTGGTCCCCACCAGTCACGCAATTGCGTGCGCGCGATCGACTCGAGGTCTCCGTTGATGATCCCCGGGAGGGCGACCGAGATCAGGTGTTTGCCGGGTGGCGCGTAGTGCTCCGAGATGTTGCTCATCACCGCCACGTTCAACACCGGTCCCTTGCCGGTGCCATCGAGGATGACGAGCTTCTCTTTCGTCGGTGGGACGTCTGCAGAAAAGTACACGTTGCCGACGACTCGCGAACCTCGTGGAGGCAGACCGAGCAAGTCGCTCGCCACGGGTGACTCGGTCGCCACGACGACCGCGCGTGCTGCAATGCGTTCACCGGTAGAGGTGGTCACCGTCGTGCCGTCGAGTGCGGTGGCACGCGTGTTCAGTCGCACCGTCGAGGGCGTGAGTGCTGCGGCAAGATGCTCGGGGAGGCGCTGCATGCCGCGTGCGGGAACGACGGACTCGCCGTCGGCGAGTGATCGGAAGATGATGTCGAACATGCGACGAGAGGTCGCCAGAGTCGGGTCGAGTTGGATTCCGCCGAACAGTGGTCTGAAGAACCGCTCGATGATCTTGGAGGAAAACCCGAATCCACGCAACGCGACGATCGTCGAGATGTCGTTGCCATGCAGTAGCTCATCGTGGCGAATGCGCCGCGCGCGCAGGCGCAGTGCCGCGACGCGTACCTTGTCGCCGAGCGTGCCGATCGGGGCGAGCGCGCTCGTCGCGATCGTTGCCGGCGCACGGAATGGATCACTCACGACGTGGCCCTTGCCGTTGCGCCACACGAGGGCACCCGGGTTGAACGCGCGCAGGTCGAGTTCATCGAGGTTCACCTGGCGGCGCAGCTCGGGATACGCCGTCAACATCACCTGGAAGCCGCGGTCGAGGAGGAAGCCCTCCACTTCATCGGTGCGTACGCGACCACCGACCGCATCTTGTGCCTCGAGCACGATGACGGAGTGACCCGCGCGCTGAATAGTGCGCGCCGCGGTGAGACCAGCGAGACCCGCGCCGACCACGACGACGTCGACGCGTGCCTCCGAGGTCATTTGTTCAGCAGTGCGCGCAGACCGATGTCGAGCGTCGGGTGGGCGAACTCATATCCACTCGCAAGCAAGGCCTTCGGCATCACGCGCTGGCCGGTGAACAGGAGCGCATCGGCAAGTTCACCACCGAGCAGGATCTTCGGGCCGAACGAGGGGATCGGCAGGATCGCGGGACGTCGCAACACCTTGGCGAGCACGGTCGTGAACTCCGCATTCGTCACGGGCGATGGTGCCGTCAAGTTGACCGGACCCGACACGTTCGCCGTGAGCAGGTGCTCGATTGCGCCGATCTCGTCATCGAGGGTGATCCAGCTCTGCCACTGCTTGCCATTGCCGAAGCGACCGCCCGCACCGATGCGGAAGGCGAGCAACAACTTCTTGAGCGCACCACCCTTGGGCGTGAGCACGATGCCGGTGCGCAGCAACACGGTGCGCACGCCGGCGTCGACCGCGGGTTTGGCAGCTGCTTCCCACTGCTGACAGACATCCACGAGGAAGCCGTTGCCGTGGCTGGAGGACTCATCGAGTTGTTCGTCGTTGCGCGGGCCATAGATGCCAATCGCAGAACCGGACAGGAACACGCTCGGCTTGTGGGTGAGCGAGGAAATCGTGCGGGCGAGCAGCGAGGTCGTCGCGGTGCGACTCTCGAGGATCTCGCGCTTGTATGACGGAGTCCAACGCTTGTCGCCAATACCGGCGCCCGAGAGATGAATGACGGCGTCGGTGCCTTCGAGTGCAGCTGCATCGAGCACGCCACGTGCGGGATCCCAGGAGATCTCGCCCTGACGGGCCTCGCGGCGCACGAGTGTGGTGACGGTGTGGCCCTTGCTTCGCAGTCGTGCGACGAGTGCCGTACCGATGAGACCGCTTGCGCCGGAGATGACGATGTTCATGGTCCCAACACTACGACTGGTTCACACGCGGTCGGACACCGTGCGCGAAAGAGTTACTTGTTGGCGAGTGCCTTGGTGAACGATTCACGGTCGAAATAATCGCGCCACAGGGCGATCTTGCCGTCGCTCACGACGAACAGTCCCGCGATGTCGATCTCGATCCATCGACCGTCGATCTCGAAGCGGTCGGTACGTTCGTTCATCACGACGCCGTGGTTCATGTCGCCACTCGAGACCTGGTGATGGATCAGCCACTCGACCTTGGTGGCGGCGGCGATGAAGTCGGAGAGGATCTGGGTCATCGCCTCGCGCCCGAACACCTTGGTGATGGGCACGTTGTCGTACTCACAATCATCGGCGACCATCGCCATGGCGTCCGAGAAGTGGAACTGCTCGATGTTTTCGATGAACCGGGTGACGAACTCGCCCGGATCGGTGATGGTGGAAGTCGGTGCGGCGGGCACGGCTCCAGTTTGGCAGGTGGGCTTAGGCCGACTTGGCCAATCGTGAACGCACACCGATCGGCGCGGCAATCGTGAAACCGGCGAGGTGACGCTCTTCTTCGTTCTCTCCGCCCCACAGACCATATTCATGGTTGTTGCGCGCGAACTCGCGGCAGGTGTCTTTCACGACGCATGCATTGCACAGCGATCGTGCCTTGGCCTCGCGACGCTCACGAGCCTGGGGACGCTCAGCCTTGGGGGCGAAGAACAACTTCGTCTTGCCCTTGCAGTTGGCGAACTGCGTCCAGTCGATGTCGCCGATGGGTCCGCGGATCTCTTGGTCGAGCTCGGCGAGTGGCTGTTCGATGAGAGACATAAGGGGTGGTCTCCTTTGTAGAGGTGTATTTAACACTAAATGAAATGAGCACTCAATGTCAAGTGACTTTCGTCCTAGATTCCCAAGCCCCGCTTGGGCTACAGGAGTTCGGCAGCCAGGCTGGCCACTTCGCTGCGCTCACAGGCCGCGAGCGTCACGTGCCCGAAGCACTGCTGGCCCCCGAAGGCCCCGATGAGGACCGCAAGCGCATTGTTCGATTCACCCATATACGGGGCGTCGATCTGGCTCGTGTCACCGGTGAACACCACCTTGGTGCCCTCGCCGATGCGCGTGAGGATCGTCTTCAACGTGGTCGGTTCCAGGTTCTGCGATTCATCGACGACGACGAACTGTTGCTGCAGCGATCGACCGCGCAAAAACGTGACGGACTCGAGCGTGAGTTGGCCACGTGCGGTGAGGTCGTCGATCAGACTGCGCGCATCGTTGCTTGAACGCTGGTCGGTGAGCGCCACGATCGCATCGTGGATCGCCGACATCCACGGGTCGAGTTTCTCGTCCAAGTCGCCGGGCAGGAAGCCGACGTCTGCACGCCCGACGGGAACGAGCGGGCGATACACCGCGAGCCGTTCGTAGCGTCGCTGTTCGACGACTTGCTCGAGACCTGCGGCAATCGCCATCACCGTCTTGCCCGTGCCCGCGCGACCATCGAGGGCGATCACCGTGATCTCCGGATCGAGGAGCAATTCGAGGGCGAAGCGCTGTTCCTTGCTGCGGGAGCGCAGGCCCCAGGCCTCCGGTGCGCTGTGGGCGAGGAGCTTGAGTTCCGACCCGACGCAGCGGGCGAGTGCCGACTGGGATCCGCAGCGCAACACGGCGAAGTTGTTTTCGACGAGCGACGAGGTGCCATTCACCTGGGTCGTGTCGATGCCACCGCTGCCGTACAGCGCGTCGATGTGTTCGACGGCGGTGTCGATCGTCGTCCAGCCCATCGGCCGTGTGGACATCGAGGTGCCGGCGGGCTGGTGCTCATCGGCGATGAGGCCCATGTGGGCAGCCTTGATGCGCAAGGCGGCATCGTTGGAGATCATCCGGGTCGGCGAGGTTCGGGCCTGTCCCAGGGCGGCGCCGATGATGCGGTTGTCCGGCACCTCGGGGTCGAGTCCGTGCTCAACCAGCAGGTGACGCTGGATGCCGTTGATCTCGATTTGCAGGGTGCCGCCGTTCGGGTCGTCACTCACGAGAGCCGGGGTGGCGAGCGATCCGCCTGCCTTGCGGCGCAGATCTTCGATCGTGCGCAGTGCGGTGCGCGCGGAACGGCCGACGTCATCCATACGTGTCTTCAACGAGTCGAGTTCTTCGATGACGGTGAGTGGAATGACGACGTCGCAGCCGGGGAAGTTGTAGATGCATGCCGGATCGGCGACGAGAACCGACGTGTCGAGCACGATGCGGGTGGCGATTCCCGAGGGAAGTGACGAGTCGTCGACGAGATGATCGTTCGCGCTCGCATCGCGAGCTTCGAGGTGAGTGTCCTCAGTACGCAACGAGGATCAGTGTGGTCTGTGCGAAATGTCGAGTGGTGGATACCCGAGGCGTGAGTCCCAAGCCGGAGCACGCCGCCGTCGATTTTCAAAAAATTCATCTAGTTCGGGCGATTTTTGGGAATTTTTTTGGATTTTTTTCAGAAATTTTTTGGACGCCTCGCACGTGCGCTTCGTGTGTCGCGTGACACGGGATCGTGACATGCTCCAACCGTGTGCGATCGACCGTTTCTGAGCTCGCGTGGTGAAGCGCACGCGTAGTGCTACGTGCCGCCAGCAATCACTCCGTCGACCCCGTATGGCCCAGTACCAGTAAGGGTTTGCGGGTTTTCCACAGGAGGCATCTTGGTCTCGTGTCTGGCGCCTGGTCGGTGTTGAAATCGCACTCGTGGACTGTGCAACACGTCTTCAGTCGACGTCGACGTCGGGGTGGTGTGACCTGCTCGTGCGAGATCGAAACCTGTCGCCTCCGTCGTCTCGATCGCGTCCGAAAACGCGGAAATGCTTGCATTTGTCGTTCAGACCTATTCAGATAGTTGACAACGGAACTCCGATTCCGAGAAAGCAAGGTAAAGAAATGACAAAAGCAGAGCTCATTGATGCAGTTGCTCAGAAGGCCGGAGTGTCGAAGGCTGATGCCGAACGCACCGTTGGCGCATTCTTTGAACTGGTCGTAGCTTCCGCAAAGAAGGGCGACAAGGTTGCATGGCCGGGCTTCGGTTCGTTCAGCACCTCGAAGCGCAAGGCACGCACTGGCCGCAACCCACAAACGGGTGCACCAGTTCAGGTCCCGGCTTCTGTCGCAATGAAGTTCACCTCCAGCTCCACGCTGAAGGCCGAACTCAACCCAAACCGTAAGTAAAGCAATACCTAACTAAGGAGAAAACAATGGCAGCAAAGAAGCGCAAGAAGGCAGCAAAGAAGGCCCCAGCGGCCGACGCCGACGAGTGGCAAAACGTCACCGACAAACTGCAGCACCTGCAACGCTAGCCCCCGCGCC
>JALRJT010000016.1 GCA_023254985.1 Ilumatobacteraceae bacterium
GTGTCGGCAGGTGGTGTCGCACACACCGTCGACGAGGCGGTCGCAGAAGCAGAGAAGGCGAAGTATCCAGTCGTCGTCAAGGCGCAGGTGCAAGTCGGCGGTCGTGGCAAGGCAGGTGGCATCAAGCTCGCGACGAATGCAGACGAGGTGCGCCTGCACGCAGGAAACATCCTCGGCATGGACATCAAGGGTCACGTCGTCAAGCGCGTGTGGGTCGAACACGCTTCCGACATCGCCGAGGAGTACTACGCATCCTTCACGCTCGATCGCGCCGCCAAGCAGCACCTCCTCATGTTGTCCGCGCAAGGTGGAGTTGAGATCGAGGAAGTGGCGGCCAAGGATCCGACCGCGATCGTCAAGCTGCACATCAATCCGATCGATGGGCTGAGCGCGCCGCGTGCGCGCCAAGCCGCCGTCGAGGCAAAGATTCCCGATCGCGCACTCGATGGCGTGGCAGACATCCTCGTCAAGCTCTACGAATGCTTTACGAAGGGTGACTGCGACCTCGCGGAGATCAACCCGTTGATCTTGAAGCCGACCGGTGAGGTGCACGCACTCGATGCGAAGGTCAGCCTCGACAACAACGCGTCGTTCCGTCACCCCGAATGGGCCGAGTATGCGGCCACCGAGGAACTCGATGCGCGTGAGCAACTGGCGCGCGAGAAGGACCTCCAATACATCGGTCTCGACGGCACCGTCGGCATCATCGCCAACGGAGCAGGTCTCGCCATGAGCACGCTCGACGTCGTCAACCAAGTCGGCGGCAAGGCTGCGAACTTCCTCGACATTGGCGGCGGTGCGAATGCCGAGTTGATGACCGCGGCACTCGAGGTAATCAACTCGGACAACAAGGTGAAGAGCATCTTCATCAACATCTTCGGCGGCATCACTCGCGGTGAGGAAGTGGCCAAGGGGATCGTCGAAGCCGTCAAGCGCGTGCAGTTGCGTGCGCCGATCGTGATCCGACTCGATGGCACGAACGCCGAGGAGGGCCGCGAGATCCTCGCCAAAGCGGGGATACCGGAGTCGCAGCTCACCAGTCGACCGACCATGTTGGAAGCGGCCCGCGCGGCCGTGGAACTGGCCAAGTAGGGGGCGCCATGGCAATCTTCGTCAACGAACACACGAAAGTCATCGTCCAGGGTCTCACCGGCGGTCAGGGCCGATTCCACGGTCTGCGTAATCGCGCATACGGCACGAAAGTCGTCGGTGGTGTCACGCCGGGGAAGGCCGGCCAAGAGGTCGAAGGCATCCCCGTGTTCGACACCGTCGATGATGCGGTTCGTGCCACTGGTGCAACTGCATCGTTCATCGCAGTTCCACCGAAGGCTGCACCCGCTGCAATCCTCGAGGCCGCACGCGCAGGAATCGGATTCGTCGTCTGCATCACCGAAGGCATTCCCGCACAAGACGAAGCTCGCGTGTACTCCACGTTGCAGCGTGACTATCCCGCAACGCGACTCCTCGGACCGAACTGCCCGGGCATTATCTCGCCAGGGAAATGCAACATCGGCATCACCGCTGGTGAAATTGCTGAGCTACCGAGTGCGAAGGGGCCGAACGTCGGCATCGTGTCGCGTTCCGGCACGTTGACGTATCAGGCGTTGTATGAACTCAAGCAGCAGGGCATCGGCGTGAGCACTTGCGTCGGAATCGGTGGCGACCCCGTGCCGGGAACCTCGTTCGTTGACTGCCTTGCCCAGTTCCAGGCCGACCCCGAGACGCACGCGATCATCATGATCGGCGAAATCGGTGGATCCGCCGAGGAAGAAGCAGCGGAATTCATCAGCAATCACGTCACCAAGCCGATGAGCGCTTACATTGCGGGCGTGACTGCACCAGCGGGCAAGAAGATGGGCCACGCGGGCGCCATCGTTTCGGGTGGCAAGGGAACCGCGCAAGGGAAGATGGATGCGTTGCGTGCCGCGGGAGTGCAGATCGGTCTCAATCCGACCGAGGCTGGATCGCTGATGGCCGACATCGTGAAGAATCTTCGCTGACGCGCAAAGTCCTCGCCATCTACGGCGCGGGGCACATCACTACGCTTGATATGCCCTCATGAATCGCCAAAATTCGCTGTCCTACATGCCCGGTCTGGACGGGCTGCGAGCGCTGGCAGTCGTTGCGGTCATCGTCTATCACGCCAACAAGACGTGGTTGACGGGTGGATTCCTCGGTGTCGAAGTGTTCTTCGTCATCAGCGGCTACTTGATCACGTTGCTCCTGATCACCGAGTCGGAACAGAACGACCGCATCTCGTTCCGTCAGTTCTGGTTGCGCCGAGCGCGCCGACTCTTGCCGGCATTGTGGACGCTGCTGCTTGGAGTCTGCACGTATGCCTCACTGTTCATGCGCGACGAACTCGGCAAGCTTCGCGGCGATGTCATTGCGGCCTTCGTCTATGGATTCAATTGGTTCAAGATCTGGTCGAAGTCGAGTTACTTCGACTCTGCGCAAGTGGATCCGCTCCGGCATCTGTGGTCGCTCGCGGTGGAGGAGCAGTTCTATCTCGTCTGGCCACTGCTGATCGCCGTCGTCTTACGCATCTTCGGCAAGCGACTCGTGACGCTCGGCGGAATCTTCTTCGTCGTCGCGCTCGGAGTCGCGTGGTACGTGGCAGCGACGTATGCCCCGGGATTTCCGGAGCCGACTCCGCTCGGGTCACCTGCTCACTTCGTGGCGATCTTCGGCCAACCGGCCCTCAAGATCGACTTTCTCTTCCTCGGCACGCTTGGTCGATCGGGGGGTCTGTTCCTCGGAGCCGCACTTGCGTTCTGGTATCGGCCATCGATGTTCAGCGCGCAGTATCCCTCGAGTGACCGTCATGCGGTGACGGGGATCGGTGCGATCGGTCTCGCGGCACTCGGCGCCATGATGTGGCAATTCCACGACGTGTACTCGACCACCGTCGATCTCGCCGATGGCACAACGGAAGTCGTACGCCGCGGTTACGACCCGCTCTTCCAGGGCGGATTCCTCCTCGTAGGTCTCGCGAGCATTGCGGTAATTACGGCCGCGGTCCACCCACACTCGCTCATCGGCACCAAATTGCTCGGAAATCCGGTTTTCACCTATCTCGGTCGCCGCTCGTACGGTCTGTATCTCTACCACTGGCCGGTGTTTCGCTTCGCACGTGGTGCCGATCCGAATCCGATGTCGGTCGTCGAGTTCGTGATCTATGCACTCATCATCCTTGCGATCACTGAAGCGTCGTATCGCTTCATCGAAATGCCGATTCGTACCGGTGAGTTCTCGCAGTGGTGGTTCGCGATGCGTCATCCACGCAACGATGCCGCCCGCAAGCAGCGACAGAGCGCGATCGCGATCGCCGTCGTCGTGTCGGTACTGCCACTATTTGGTCTGGTGAGTGTTGCCGTCGGTACGGGTGAAGGAGAGGTTGCGGAGAGTCTGAAGGCGAACGAACAGTCTGTGCAGAACCTCGTGTCATCCACGACGATTGCAGCGACACCGGGGGACTCCACCGCAACAACAACGCTCGATGGCCAAATTATCCCGATCCTCGCAATTGGCGACTCAGTGATGCTCGGAGCAGCGAACGTGCTCACCGAGCGGGGGATCACCGTCGATGCATTGAAGAGCAGACCGTTCAGGCAGGCACTCGAGATCGCCAACTATGTCAAGTCCATCAACCGCCTCGGCGACTTCGTCATCATCCACCTCGGCACGAACAACTACGTGGACGAAAAGACGTTGGATGAAATCATGGTCCCGCTTGCTGATGTCGACCGAGTGGTGATGCTCACGACTCACGTGCCGAAGAAGCCGTGGCAGGATCCGAACAATGAACTGATCAAGGCAATGCCGAACCGATACGGCAACGTCACCGTGTTGGACTGGTACACGATCGCCGAGCAGCATCCCGAATACCTCTACAGCGACAAAATTCACCTCAATCCAGAGGGCCAAGCGGTCTACGCGGATCTCATCATGCAGGCCATCGGCAAGTAGCGTCGTGCCCATGACCTCACCAGTACGAGTTGCAGTGACCGGAGCAGCCGGTCAGATCGGTTACAGCTTGCTCTTCCGCATCGCCTTCGGCGCGATGCTCGGACCCGACACCAAGGTGATCCTTCAGTTGCTCGAAATCACGCCCGCGCTGGGTGCGCTGTCGGGAGTGAAGATGGAACTCGACGACTGCGCATTCGCGCCATTGGTGGATGTGATCACGACTGACGATCCGAACGTTGCCTTCGGTGACGCCGACATTGCGCTTCTCGTCGGAGCGATGCCACGTAAGGACGGCATGGAGCGCAGTGACCTTTTGAGTGCCAACGGCGGCATCTTTAAGCCGCAGGGGCAGGCCATCAGCAGGAACGCGAAGAAGGACGTCAAGGTCTTGGTCGTCGGCAATCCGGCGAACACCAATGCGCTGATTGCGATGCACAATGCGCCAGACATCGCCCATCGCCAGTTCACGGCGATGACCCGTCTCGACCACAACCGTGCAATCTCGCAGATTGCAACACGCCTCCAGCGTCCGGTGACGTCGGTGAAGAAGATGACGATCTGGGGTAATCACTCCACGACGCAATATCCAGACCTCTTCCACTGTGAAGTCGATGGCAAGAATGCCGCACAGCTCGTGAACGATCAGCAATGGATCGACGAGACCTACATTCCGACTGTTGCCAAGCGTGGTGCTGCCGTGATCAAGGCTCGAGGATCGTCTTCTGCGGCCTCTGCGGCAAACGCTGCAATCGACCACGTTCGTTCGTGGGTCAAGGGCACGCCTGAAGGGGACTGGGTGTCGATGGCGGTGCCGTCAGATGGAAGCTACGGAGTGCCCGAAGGCATCATCTCGTCGTTCCCATGCGTGTGCTCCAACGGTGAGTATTCGATCGTTCAAGGTTTGGACATCGACGCATACAGCCGTTCCAAGATCGATGCGTCAGTCGCAGAGTTGATGGAAGAGCGCGACGCAGTCAAGCAACTTGGCTTGATCTAACCATCGTTTCGTCTCTCGTTGGCGGTTCGCGCTCGTGAGATTGCCGTTGCCTCGTTGCACGCATTTGGCGACTTCTTCACGATTGCGTTCTTTTCCTTGCGCGGTGAGAGTTGGCGTCCCTTGCGCCAAGCGTCCAGGTACTTCCAAGGCCAAACTTCGCCCTGCAGAAGCCGTTCTTCAGCAGATGGACAGATTCTCGAGATTCCGATGTGCGTGTGACACAACGTCCTGCGCGCATTGCCCGACGAGCCCATGACGCCGATCCACTGACCAGCCTCGACACGCTGTCCGAAGCGAACTTTTACGCGCCCGAGATGGGAGAAGTAGTAGCGCACGGTGTCGTCGCCGATTAGCGTGATTGTGAGACCACCTCGCGTGCCAGGCGCATCGACGGACTCGATCCACTTGTCCTTGCGTCGAACTTGGCCGATCGTGCCTGATGTTGGCGCCAGCACCTTGGCGTAACAGCCAAAGACATCGGTCGCGGGGTAGTCGAGGTGATCGCGGGCGTAGCGCACGGGAACGCGAGAGAAGGGGAAGACATATCGCGAAGTAGATGGATCGGTGACGGCTTGCTCGCCTTCGGCATGAGCGACCTGGGGGGTGAACGTGGTCAGAGCCATCACCAGTATGGCGATGCGACCCCGAACCCTCATGAGACTTCTACGAAATCTTGCGTCGCTTGTTAAGAGCGCTTGCGGCAACGACCATGCCAATGCCGATGAGAACGATTGCAAGGCCCTGAACAGCCTGGTTGTCGATGATGCGGGTAACGACGAGAGAAGTGGTGAGGGTCACGATGATTGCGCCACCCACGATCACCTCGAGCTGGAGCAGCCTGGTGCTCACTGCGAACAACCCGAGCGCGAGCACGAGCGCACCTAGGGAGGCACCGAGACCGTCACGCATGACGCCAAAGGTGAACGTGCCGAGCACGTAGCTCGCGGTGCCGACCACTCGTGCGCTGAGCGGGAACCCAATTCCGGATATGCCCGCGGCAATCAATGCTGCGCCACTCGCTGCGAAGAGGAGCGCAGCGACCCTTGAATCCTCGAGGTTCAACGTTCCGATGAGGGAAACGACGAGAATCTGCGTGGCGATGACGAAGACGATCGTCGCGGCGAACTGGGTCTTCTTGGCGAATGCAACTCCAAGGAGAACGCACAGCGAAGTCACGATCGTCGCAGCATGTTCGGAGGCGAGTCCCGCTTCGTTCAAGAAGATTCCGAGAGATCCTGCAATCAGGCCGACTGCAACGACTGTGAGTGCCTCGGCAAGTCGGGCTCGCCAACTGTGTGGGCGATGAAGGAGTCGGGCACCGACACCCACAACCACACCTGCAATCAGCATTCCAATGGCGATCCCCACAGGACTCGTGTCCTCCACGAGGGCGATGGTGAGCCAGGTGACACCAATTGCGGCAATCAGTCCACCGAGATAGGCAAAGAGTTCGTTCGCCTCGATCGACCAATGTGGCGCATCACGAAGCGTCGTTGCCTGGGTGTGAGTCAACGTACCGTCGCGTTCAAGGACGTCGATCTCTTCGCGAACGGTGCGTTTGCGACCCATGCGGCAATCTTACGGGTGTTACGGTAAGTGCTCGGGATGCGCCCCTTCTTCATCGACACCGATACCGCTAGTGATGACGCGGTTGCGCTGGTGATTGCACTTCGTCATCCGGAAGTGGAAGTCGTGGGAATCGGGGTCGTGGCCGGAAACGTTCCGCTCGAAATGGGCGTGCAGAACGCGCTGTACACGAGGGAACTCTGCGGATCGGCAGCACCGGTCTACGTCGGTGCAAGTGGTCCACTGACGCGGACGCTCGGCACCGCACAGAACGTCCATGGCAATGACGGGATGGGGGACATCGGGCTCCCGTTGTCTGGCAGGACTCCGGATCCGGGTTCTGCAGTAGACGCACTGATCGATGCGGCGCACTGCAATTCTGGACTCCTCGAACTCGTCACACTCGGGCCGCTCACCAACGTGGCACTCGCAGTGCAGAAAGATCCGACCATTGTTGGCCACATCAAACGGTGCGTCGTCATGGGGGCGGTATCGGATCACATCGGCAACGTGACACCAGTTGCCGAATTCAACATGTGGGTCGACCCAGAGGCAGTCGATGTCGTCCTGCGCAGTGGAATGAAGCTCGAATTTGTCGGGTGGGATATCTCGCGCTTCGATGCCTGCATCATTCCTTCAGAAGCCGCCCAGATTCGAGCGATCGGTACACCACTTGCAGAGTTCTCGATCGACATCCAGCGTGCAGTCGCCGAATTCTGTGCGACGGAAACCAAGCTTGCTGGTTTCGACCTACCGGATCCGATCGCGATGGCGTATGCAATCGATTCTTCGATTGCAATCACCACTCGCGAGATGTATCTCGAAGCCGTAACGGGGGATGGTCCCGCACGCGGCATGGTCGTGATGGACACCCTCGGTGTGACGCATCGTGAACCGAATGCACTCGTCGTGACCAAAGGTGATCACGGCCGATTCATGGCGATGCTCACTGACGCAGTCTCGTGAACGACTCGATCCTCTCTGGGGGTTTCGTCGAGCTTGCCGTGACGACTCGTAGTGGTCGTGACGAGTCGATTCATTTCGGCGCAGTCGTGGCACTCGAGCGCGACGGTTCGGTCGCGTTCGCAGCCGGTGATCCGTACCTTGCGATTTTCCCGCGGTCGTCGACGAAGCCGATCCAGGCAACTGCGATGGTCGCAAGCGGGCTCTCGCTTCCTCCGCGATTGCTCGCGCTGGTGTGTGCGAGTCACGACGGCAGACCAGAACACTTGCAGGGTGCCCGAGAGATCCTCGCTTCGGCCAACCTCACCGAGTCGGCGCTCGCCAACACTGCTGACTATCCACTCGACGATGACGCAGCACACGCTGCGATCGCATCCGGACTCGCGAAGTCGTCACTGCAGATGAATTGCTCTGGCAAGCACTCCGGGATGCTTGCGACGTGCGTGCACAACAGCTGGGCACATGATGCCAGCTATCTCCACGTCGATCACCCGCTCCAGCGCCGAATCACCGAGATGGTGCCCGAGATGACGGGTGAGGAAGCGGCCCACATCGCCGTTGATGGGTGCGGCGCTCCAGCGCATGCGATCTCTCTCGTTGGCCTTGCGCGCGCGTTTCGCTTGGCTGCGACCGCCCCAGACGGTTCACCCGCACGAGTCGTTGGTGACGCGATGCGAAGTCATCCTGAGATGGTCGGTGGTCCAACTCGCGACGTCACGTTGTTGATGCAGGGCGTCGGTGGGCTCGTTGCCAAGGATGGCGCTGAGGGCGTATTCGCTGTCGGACTCGCAGACGGCAGGGCAGTGGCGCTCAAGGTTGCTGACGGAGCGAATCGGGCAAGGCCGCCACTCATGAAATGGGCACTCGAGCGCCTCGGCGTGGACGTCTCGGGAGTGAACCCGTCGGCGTTTTCCTCACCCGTGTACGGTCACGGGAAAGCTGTCGGTGACGTGCAGGTCATCGCCCGCACGTAGTTCGCTACTTGCCTTCGTAGTACGAGTCGGCGATCGTCAGTGCCTCGTCCAAGATGGCGATGCCTTCACGAATCTCGTCTGCGTTGACGGTGCACGGCGGTGCGACGTGTGTGCGGTTGAAGTGCGTGAAGGGCCACAGGCCGTTCTTCTTACAGGCCGCGGCGAAGTCAAGCATCGGCTTGTTATCGGCACCTGCCGCGTTGAACGGCACGAGTGGCTTGCGGGTGGCACGGTCGCGCACGAGCTCGACTGCCCAGAACACGCCGAGACCGCGAACGTCGCCGACCGACGGGTGCTTGTCCTTCAACTTGGCGAGCTCTGGCTTGATGACCGTCTCGCCGATGGTGCGGGCGTTCTCCACGATCTTTTCTTCCTTGAAGATATTGATCGAGGCAACGGCTGCGGCACACGCGAGTGGGTGACCGCTGTAGGTGAGGCCACCGGGATACACGCGGTCCTTGAAGGAATCCGCAATCTTCTGGCTGATGACGACGCCACCGAGTGGGACGTAACCAGAGTTGACGCCCTTGGCGAAGCAGATGAGGTCGGGGGTGACGTTCCACTTGTTGACGGCGAACCATTCACCGCAGCGACCGAAGCCGGCCATGACCTCGTCGCACATCATGACAATGCCGTAGCGGTCACAGATCTCGCGCACGCCCTTCAGGTACCCGTCCGGTGGAACGAGGATGCCGTTCGTGCCGACGACGGTCTCCATGCCGATCATCGCAACCGTGTGTGGCCCCTCGACCATCAACACGTCTTCGAGGTGCTGCAGTGCGCGCTCGCACTCTTCCTTCTCGTTAGTCGAATGGAATGCACTGCGGTAGGCGTACGGTCCCCAGAACTTCACCGCACCGGAAGTGCCGGTCTCGTTTGGCCAACGGCGCGGGTCGCCGGTGAGGGCGATCGCTCCTGCGGTCGAGCCGTGGTACGAGCGATACATCGTGAGGATCTTGTGGCGGCCGGTGTGCAGGCGCGACATACGCACGGCGTTTTCTGCAGCTTCGGCTCCACCGTTGGTGAAGAACACCATGTTCAGGTCGCCCGGTGCGAGCTCGGTGATGAGTCGGGCTGCTTCACTGCGCGCATCGTTGGCGAACGCAGGTGCGACGGTGCACAACTTGGCTGCTTGCTCTTGAATTGCGGCGATCAACTTTGGGTGCTGGTGGCCGATGTTGAGGTTGACGAGCTGGCTGGAGAAGTCGAGGTACTTCTTGCCGGTGGAGTCCCAGAAGTAGGAGCCCTCACCACCCGTGATCTCGATGGGATTCAGCGTTCCTTGCGCCGACCACGAGTGAAACACGTGGGCGCGGTCGTCGAGGTATGCCTTGGTCTGGGTTGCTTCGATCGTCATTCGACCATGTTACTGACGCATCCTGTGGCGGGCGCGCCCGATCTACAACGTGGAGAGCACCC
The DNA here is from genome assembly GCA_023254985.1 of Ilumatobacteraceae bacterium. Taxonomy (GTDB): domain Bacteria; phylum Actinomycetota; class Acidimicrobiia; order Acidimicrobiales; family Ilumatobacteraceae; genus UBA3006. Next base: position 9,889 of record JALRJT010000016.1, read on the forward strand.
GCTCGTGCAGTTGTGGCCACGCTCCGGCGAGCCCAGCGTGCAGTTCGAAGCTCCCCACGCTACTGAGCGCGACCCACTGGAGATCGTCTGACTCGGCATTGGCGGCAAACGCGCCGATCTCACCGTGTGCGTGGGCGATCACCGTGTCGTATCTCCACGGTCCGTGGTCGTCGCTGAACACGTCGCGTACGAGGAACTTCGATTCTTCGATGCCGGCCTCTTCCTGTGCCTCGCGCTTTGCGGCGGCGATCGAGTCTTCGTGCGAGTCGAGTGCGCCACCGGGCAGTGCCCATGTGCCACCACCGTGGGTCCATGCTGCACGCAGTTGCAGGAGGACGTGTGGCTCGCTCATGTCGAGGCGGATCAAGAGCAGACCTGCTGCACCGTGCAAACCCCAGTGACGATGCCCGCAGGTGCAGTACACCCACCCGTCACCGTCACGAAACGCCACGGCTAGAGCGTAGTTTCACTGGCCAACTTGGTCGCCCGCCGGGCCTCGGCGCGCGCGGTGGCCTGCGCCTTGGTGATCTCCGCATGGTGTGCACGGCACAACACCTCGAGACCTCCGACACCGAACTCATCGGGGAGGAGATGGTGATGACAGCCCGGCCCGTAGCCGTTGCCGTTGCGTGGCGTGATGTGGTTGACCTCGCAGTCTCTTCGTGCGGCAGTGCAACCCGGCCGGACGCAGCGATACTTCGCGCGACGCTTCGCGGTCGAGCGAGCGAATCGCCAGATGTGCTCACGTTGCCAAGCCCGTCCGCACTTGTCGGAGCACCACGTGCGCCGCCTCGGCGAGTCGATCATCGAGTCGCACCACTGGCAACGACCTGGCTCACCGGCCCACCTCGACAGTGTGCAGGTGATGCGCTCCGCGACGAGCGGTGGAAGTCCCGCTGTGTGAACGGGGCGTTTCGTACGAGACCTTTTCGTCGCCATTTCTGGTCAAAGAATAATGCCCACGTAACACAGACAAGACGCCCACGAAACATCGCCTCGTTAGTTTCATCTCGCGTTTGGGCGCAATGGGGCCTCCGGACTCGTCGTATCGATCAGTTCAAGGACAACCCGATCGGGTGTCGCACAAGGAGGAAACATGTCAGTGTTCGCAGAAACGGCAGATGCTGTAACGATCCTGGGACAACAGGTCAGCCTGTTGTGGGTCGTCATCGGAGCCGCGCTCGTGGTGTTCATGCAGGCAGGGTTCGCCCTCGTTGAGACGGGATTCTGTCGCGCCAAACACGCGGCACACGTCGTGGCGACGAACTTCGCCATCTTCGGTCTCGGATTCGTCGGGTTCTATTTCGTCGGCTTTGCGCTCGCCTTCGGCGGGTTTTCGTATTCGGCATTCGGCATGGATGCTCCGGTTGGGAGTGCCTTAGTCGGCAGCGGTGACTGGGTGTTTGCGTGGAAGGGCGGTTGGGCACTCGCTGGTGAGGCGATCACTCCCGCAGTCCTCGGGTTCTTCCTCTACATGGTCGCGTTCATGGACACTGTGGCCACGATTCCCACTGGTTCGATGGCGGAGCGTTGGAGATGGGGAAGCTTCGTCGGCTGGGGCTTTTTCTGCGGAGCGATCTATTACCCAGTGACGGCCGCATGGACGTGGGGCGGTGGCTGGTTGGCCAAGTCCTGGAGCACGATGTCACTTGGCGCAGGTTACGTCGACTTCGCGGGATCGGGAGTCGTGCACATGGTCGGCGGCGTGGCCGCATTGACCGGAGCATTGGCGATCGGCCCGCGTCTCGGCAAGTTCAATGCCGATGGTTCACCGAACACGATTGCCGGTCACCACATCCCGATGGCGATGCTCGGCACGTTCATCCTGTTGTTCGGATGGTTCGGCTTCAATGCGGCGAGCACGTTCGCTGCAACTGACGTGCAGTTCGCCACTGCGGCGACGAACACTGCAATTGCAGGTGCCTTTGGCGCAGTTGCCGCGATGCTCCACATCACACGTAAGACTGGCAAGCCGGATCCAGGGATGATGGTCAACGGCATGCTGGCAGGTCTCGTCGGCATCACCGGCCCGTGTGCGTTCGTCTCTCCGTGGGCTGCCGCGGTGATCGGACTGATCTCGGCCGTGGTCGTCATCGAAGCGATGTACTTCTTCGAGCGTCGCGGTATCGACGACCCGGTCGGTGCGATTTCGGTGCACGGAGTCGGCGGATTCCTCGGTGTGCTCTTCGTCGGCATCTTCTCCAACGGTTCGTACGGTGCAGGTTGGAACGGCTCGAGTGTCGAGGGCGTGACTGGTCTGCTGTACGGTGACGCAAGTCAGCTGGGCGCACAGGCGCTCGGTGCAGTGACGATCCTCGTCGTCAACGGAGCACTCTCAGCGGCTTTCTTCGCGATTCAGAAGAGGGTCCTGAAGAAGGGCCTGCGCTCATCAGAACAGGACGAAC
>JALRJT010000040.1 GCA_023254985.1 Ilumatobacteraceae bacterium
GGAAATCCTTCAGCGCTACAAGGAACTCCAGGACATCATCGCGATTCTCGGTCTCGATGAATTGTCGGAAGAGGACCGTCTCACCGTCGCCCGTGCGCGCAAGGTGCAGCGATTCTTGTCGCAGCCGTTCTTCGTTGCCGAAGTATTCACCGGTCTCAAGGGTGAGTACGTCAAGACCGCGGAGACCGTCGAGAGCTTCGAGGCGATCATCAAGGGCGAACTTGACGACGTGCCGGAGCAGGCGTTCTTGAACGTTGGTGGCGTCGAGCAGGTGTTGGCCAAGGCCAAGGCACTGCAGGAGAACGCATAACGATGGCCGAGTCCGGTGGCTTCCGAGTGGAAGTGGTGTCTCCCGAGCGCGTGCTGTTCTCGGGTGATGCCAAGCAGGTGATCACGCGCACCTTGGATGGTGGCGAAATCGCCTTCTTGCCGGGTCACATCTCGTTCCTCGGCGCACTCGTGGAAAACCACACCCGCATCTATCTCTCTGATGGCAAGGTGCAGGATCTCGCGGTTCACGGCGGATTCGTCGAGGTCGCTCCCGACCACGTGACGATCCTCTCGGATGCAGCTGAGCTCGCCGAAGACATTGACGTTGTGCGTGCTCGTGCCGCAAAGGAGCGGGCAGAGGCTGCGATGCGTGGCGAACACGACGCTGCGGTCGAAGCAGACTTGCGTCGTGCACACGCGAGGTTGTCGGCCACCGGTGGTCTCGCACAAGGCGCAGCGCACTAGTCGCGCTCGCCAATGACGACGTATCCCTTCACGCGGGCCCTCGTCACTGGTGCGTCCAGTGGGATCGGTCTCGAGATCGCCGAGCAGCTCGGCGCAGCCAAGGTCGCACTCGTCGTTGTTGCGCGACGCGAAGACCGCCTGCGTGAGATCGAGCGGAGGTTTCCGGGCACCGAAGTGATCGTCGCTGATCTCACCACTCCAGAAGGGGTAAAGGTCGTCGTCGACCGAATCTCCAATCCACACTCGCCGGAAATCGATCTCGTCGTAAACAACGCGGGATTCGGAACCTCTGGTCACATGCATCGCATCGACCCCGATCGCTTGGCACGAGAGATTCGGCTGAACGCTGAGGCGCTCACACGAGTCATGCACGCAGCGATCGCATCGATGATCCCGCGAGGGATCGGGTACGTGCTGAACGTTTCCAGCGTCGCGAGCTTTCAGGCCAGCCCCGGACTTGCGGTGTACTCGGCGACGAAGGCTTACGTGACGAGCCTCACTGAGGGCGTGGCCGAAGAACTTCGTCACACGGGAGTGCGAGTGACGGCGTTGTGCCCAGGACTCACCAAGACCGAGTTCCAAAGCATCTCGAACACGAGTGGAATCGCGACCGAGTTCCCTGACTTCGTGTGGACTTCGGTGCCGATGGTGGCGCGAACGGGGTTGCGTGCTGTTGCCGAAGGAAAGACGCTTGCCGTGCCGGGACTGCTCTACAAGGTGTTGGTTGGCATCTCGACGGTCATCCCGCGCGGAGCATCACGCAAGATCACACGCCTCATCACCAAACGCGCCTGAGCGGCGCTTCAGGAGTCGGTAGTCGAGAAGTAGGCCGTCAATCGGTCGTGACGGTGGTGCGTGTCGATGTAGCGAATCGTTCCACTGCGACTACGCATGACGAGGCTGTGGCTGCGAGCTCCGTAGGAGTCATAGCGCACTCCGCGCAGGAGCTCACCGTCGGTGACGCCGGTGGCGGCAAAGAAGACGTCGTTGCCACGGATGAGATCGTTTGTGGTCAGCACCTTCGACAAGTCGTATCCAGCTTTGATCGCCTCATCTCGCTCGGCATCGTTGCGTGGCGCGAGGCGACCCAGGATCTCGCCACCCATCGCCTTCAGAGCCGCTGCGGCGACCACTCCCTCCGGAGTGCCACCGACACCCATCAAGATGTCGACGCCGACCTCACTCGAGGCCGCGGCGATTGCACCGAAGATGTCGCCGTCGGAGATCAGACGGATACGTGCGCCGGTCTTACGAACCTCGGCGATGAGGTCGTTGTGGCGATCACGTTCAAGGATCATCACGGTGACCTCGCTCACGAGCTTGCGCATGGCGCGCGCGACTTCCTTGATGTTCTTGGTCGGGGAGAAGTCCAGGTCAACTGCGCTTGCAGCCTCGGGGCCGACAGCGATCTTTTCCATGTAGAAACACGGCCCAGGATTGAACATCGAGCCCCGTTCCGCCACGGCGATCACGCTGAGCGCATTTCCGCGACCCATCGCGGTCAATGTGGTGCCGTCGATCGGATCGACCGCGACGTCGGCGAGTGGGGTGGAGCCATTCCCGACGCGCTCGCCGTTGTAGAGCATCGGCGCTTCGTCCTTTTCGCCCTCGCCGATGACGACGATCCCATCCATGCTCACCGTGTCGAGCACGTTGCGCATCGCATCGACCGCAGCGCCATCGGCTGCCTTCTTGTCACCTCGACCTACCCAACCTGCTGCGGCGAGCGCCGCGGACTCCGTGACCCGCACGAGTTCCATTGCCAAGTTGCGATCGGGACGTTCCTTCGCTGGCATCAATGACGAATCTACTCCAATTCACTTCTCGTCGGAAAACAAGTAGCGTCGGGCGTGTGAGCGATTGGAACCCACGCGATCCGGAAGCGTCGACGACACGTTTCGATCTGACCGAGTGGTCCGTGGACGAACGGGCGGATGTCGTTTCCAAGCTCGCAGCAGAAAACATCCAGCATGGCTGGGATGGTGACGAGCTCCTCGTGCCGCAATCCGAGGAAGAAGTCGTTGAAGACATCTTGGATGAACTCGAGGACATGTTCGACAATGACGTCGAGTCGGAGACCGCAGAGTTCGACCTCGACGACTGGAGTGACGAAGAGCGAGCGAAGTTGTGCAACATGTTGGACAACTTGGACATCGGCTATCGCTTGGAAGACGGAGTGCTGATCGCGCCAATCGGCGCCGAGCAGGTCATCGAATCGTGCATCGATTCGATCGAAGACGACCTTGACGGCGACGACGCCTGACATCCTCGCCGAAGTCGAAGTCTGGCACTCCCGGCCGGTCACTCCGACGCGGCGACTCTCGCTCGGCAACTTGGTCTTACCCGTTGAACCGGCTCCTGGACTCGGTGGAGTTCTCCTTGCCGCGATTGTTGCGAACTTCGTCGCGCTCGTCGATGAGGACCTCCATCCGGATCTCGATCGGTTGATCTCACAGGTTGATCGCGGCGAACGCGTCACCCAGCCACGACTTCGACATCGCTTCCAAATCGACCGTCACGGTCTCGCGCGGAGCATCCACCGCATGGTCTCCGATGGTGAAACAGTCCGATTCCAGTTCTCCGAGGGCGGTACGCCACTCCAACACACGTTGGCCGCGATCTACTCCCTCGAGCGACTCGATCCATCTGCTCGACGAGTGATTGCGTCAGCTCTGAAAAAGGCGATGCGCTGGAGAGGTCCTCTCGACACCTCATTCATGGGATTCATCGCAGGAACGAGTGCGACGTCGATCGCCAACGTCGCCGATCCTCGCGCGTGGGCACTCGAGGTACTTGGTTTCCCGGTCGGCACCGTCAAGCCGACGAAGAAAGAAGTACAGACGAGGTTCAGGGACGCCTTGCGATCCGTGCATCCAGACCATGGCGGAGATGAGTCGACGGCGAGCCGTTCAATTGACGAACTCGGCGAAGCTCGTCGCATCCTGCTCGGATGACTCGGGTTCGCGCGGTCGTGTTGTTCCCCGGGTCGGGGAGTGCGGCCAATCATCCGTCGCTCGTTGCGATCGAGAATCACTTGTCGCCACTGCCAACGTTTCGCTGTGATTTTGACTACCGCAAGGCAGGGAAGTCGTTCCCCGATCGCACGCCGGTGTTGCTCACGACCGTGCGTCGCGAGGTTCGTGCCGTTGCCGACGGGCTCGGGTGTGAAACGGGCGAGATCGTCATCGGCGGGAGGTCGATGGGTGGCCGTATGTGCTCGATGGCGGCATGCGATCCCGAAGACGCACTTGAAGTGGCCGGCGTGATCTGCATCTCGTATCCACTCCATCCACCGAAGAAGCCCGAATCACTGCGAACCGAGCATTTTCCACGTCTCGGCGCTCGAACACTCTTCGTGAGTGGCACCAAGGACGAGTTCGGCACGCCCGAGGAACTCGGCCGTGCATTTGAACTTCTTCCACGCCCACCGGACGTGGTGTGGATGGATGGCGCACGACACGACCTCGCTCGACGCGACGTAGAGGTCGCACGCGTGATCGGCGACTGGCTAGCGACGTTCTAGATCGCGATCTTCGGGGTTGAGTTCCTCGAGCTTGCGGTGCGCAGTTTCTGGATAGACGAAGGCGACGAGGATCGCAACCAGGATGGGTCCTGACGAGAAGGTGAGCATCACTGAGAAGTAACTGAAGTCGCGTTCGAGCAGGATGCCCGCGACGATCAATCCTGCGCTCCCGCCGAGTAGTGATGCGGTCGTGATCATGGCTGAGGCGATGCTGCGCTTGGCGGTTGGGAAGAGTTCGTTGCGGAACACCGACATTGCGGGATAGGCGAGGGCGAGTGCGATGCCACCGAGGAGCGCTGCACACCACATCGCGAATCCCGATAGTCCAAACGACGAGGCGATGAGCAGTGCTCCGATCGGCGTCGCAATGGCGGCAAGAGTCTTGCGACCAGCAGTCTCTGCGAGTCTGCCTCCGATGATCAGTCCGATTGAGGCCGGCACGACCGTCACCACGCTGTAGAGCGCGATCAACGAAGCGGAATATCCGCGCACGTCCTTCAGGTATCGAACCTGGAAGATCGATGCGGTTGCGATGAAGACGTTGATCAGAATGGCAACAACAACTTGCAGTGCAAGCCGGTCGCCGTGGATGTGTGCTTGTGTTGCGCGGTCGGACTCGTGTTGCGCGAGGGATCTGAAGCGTTCGGTTTCGGGAAGCTTGCGCGTCAGGATCAGTGCAATGACGAGCCATCCCAGCCCGACGAGGTAGACGTACCTCCAGCTCGACTCCGAGATTCCGGCGAGGGGGATCGCTGCAACGGCTGAACCTGCACCGATGCCGCTTGCCATCGCCAAGATGCTGAGTGCCCACGCGCGTGAGTTCGCACCCATCTCCTCGACTGCGAACACGAGGACGAAGACATTCAGGGCGATGCCGAGCGGACGACCGAGGGCTTGAGTGACAACGAGGAGAGCAAACGATGGAGCAATGGCGCCAAGCGAGGTGATGATCGGCGCAAGCCACGCGGTCAACAGGATCATGGTTCGTCGTCCAACTCGATCAGCGAGGCTGGCGAGAGGAAGCGCGATGACGACACCCCAGCGAACGACTGCTGCGCCGAAGCCTTGGCCTTGTTCTCCAATGCCGAATTCGCTCGCTGCGTAGGCGACCGTCTGCGTGAAGACCGTGTTCACGAACGAGGAAGGGAAGCACGCGATCGCCAGCAGGACGACCACCTGGCGTTGACGCTTCGTCAACGGTTCGGGCGCTCGAAAACCGCGCAAGATAGGCGATTTCACGGAGTCGGTGCTCGCAGTTGCCACCGCGCGAGCATACTGAGTGCCCATGCACATCGTTGTCGCGCGCTCCGAGAACTTGCGTGGCATCGTGACCGTGCCCGGTGCAAAGAACTCAGTGCTCAAGTTAATGGCGGCCACGTTGCTCGCTCCGGGTCGGTACCGACTCACCAACGTGCCGGACATCGCCGATGTCGACACGATGTGCGAATTGTTGTCCGCCATGGGAGTGTCGAGCACCCGCGTGGGTACACATGAACTCGTTCTCGAGCACTCCGGTGACATCGTGCCCGTCGCTCCGTTCGAACTCGTCGATCGCATCCGTGCCTCGATCAACGTGCTTGGACCCCTGCTTGCGCGTTTCGGTCGCGCGAACATTGCGATGCCTGGAGGCGACGACTTCGGCTCGCGTCCGATCGACTTGCACGTGATGGGTCTCGAGAAGATGGGAGCAACGTTCGACCTTGATCGCGATGGAGTTCGCGCGACCGCAAGTGATCTGCATGGTGCGCATGTCGAACTGCCGTTTCCGAGCGTCGGTGCGACAGAAAACATCCTGATGGCTGCAGTATTGGCGCGAGGTGTTACGACGATTGACAACGCTGCGCGGGAGCCGGAGATCGGCGACCTGTGTTCGATGCTCGTCGACATGGGCGCCAAGATTTCGGGAATCGGAAGCGATCAACTGGAGATCACGGGTATCTCTCCCGATGAGTTGCGAGCGGTTGACCACGCTGTGGTGAGTGATCGCGTTCAAGCGGCGACCTACATCGCCGCAGTCGCAGTCGCGCGAGGCGATGTGGTCGTTGCAGGAGCGCGCGCCGAGCACATGGAGATGCTCGTCACGAGGTTCTCGGAAATGGGCGTCGACATCACGCCGGTCGAGGGTGGACTGCGGGTCGTGAGCACGAGACGCTTGACGTCAATCGACTTCTCGACGCTTCCGTACCCCGGCATCGCGACCGACTACAAGCCACTTCTCGTTGGCATGCTTGCGGTCGCCGAGGGAGTCGGTGTGGCGACGGAGAACCTCTACCCAGGCAGGTTCCGTTACGTGGATGAACTCGTCAAGCTCGGGGCGAACGTGCGCATTGAGGGCCACCATGCCATCGTTCGAGGTGTAGACACTCTCGTCGGCGCGCCGGTGAGTGCGCCGGACATCCGAGCCGGAGCTGCGCTCGTGGTGGCGGGTCTTGCCGCAGAGGGCGAAACGGTCATTTCCAACGTCCACCACATCGACCGCGGATATGACGACCTCGTTGGGCGTCTTGCCGCCCTCGGCGCTGACGTCAGTCGTCGATAGGAGTGTCGTCGGCGCTCATGCGCTCTGCGCGACGTGTTGCACGCCACAAGGCAAGCACGATCAGTGCAATTGGGCCTGCAACGAGCAGAATTTCATCCCAACCACCTTGGTGAGCAAGCACCCCCGTATCGTAGAGGCGTCAGCATGAACTGGAGGAAGTCGTGAGTATGCGCGTGCAGGTCGAGGAGACGATTGAAGTCATTCGTCCCGCGCTCCAGGCAGACGGCGGTGACATCGTGCTGAAGGACGTCGACGAGTCGACTGGCATCGTCACCGTAACGCTCGTCGGTGCCTGTGGCACATGTCCCGCCTCCGACCAGACGTTGAAGGCGGGTATCGAACGCATCATGCGCGACCGCGTGGATGGCGTCACCGAAGTGGTGGCGGTGTAGTTCGTGACGCGACGGGTCACCGATCCCGCAGAACTTTTCTCGGCAGCACGCAGCGGTGATCGTCTCGCACGTGCGCGCCTGTTGTCGCTGATCGAGCGTGGAGGAGACGATGCTCGAGCTATCGGGCGCCTCACATATCCGTTGAGCGGCTCGGCCTACACCGTTGGACTGACTGGTGCACCAGGAGCGGGTAAGAGCACGTTGACGAGTGCGGTCATTGCGCATCTCCGTTCACTCGGCTCGCCGGTCGCAGTGCTCGCAATCGATCCATCGTCGCCGTTCACAGGCGGAGCGATCTTGGGAGACCGAGTTCGTATGCAGGAGCACGCCACGGATGACGAGGTCTTCATCCGCAGTATGGCAACGCGGGGTCATCTCGGCGGTTTGTCGCTCGCAACCTCGGAGTCGATTCGATTGCTGGATGCGCTCGGATCGCCATGGATCTTGGTCGAGACTGTCGGTGTCGGTCAGGTCGAAGTGGAGATCGCTGGCAAGGCCGACACGACGGTTGTCGTCGTCAATCCGGGTTGGGGCGACGCAGTGCAAGCCAACAAGGCCGGGCTGATGGAAGTTGCTGACGTGTTCGTGATCAACAAGTCCGACCGCAAGGGTGCTGCGGAAACCCAACGCGACTTGGAGCAGATGCTCGACCTCTCCGATTTGGATGCCTCTGCGTGGCGACCACCGATCGTGCAGACGACTGCAACAGCATCGACCGGCATCTCGGATCTGTGGAATGCGGTCCTCGCCCATCGCGAGTTTGCATCGCAGAGTGGGGAATTGGGCCGTCGACGCACGGTCAGATTGCGTGAAGAGCTTCGCGAGATCATCGAGCGTCGACTCGAAGACAAGGCAAGGGAGCTCTGCACTGGCACCCGTTGGGACACGCTGCAGGATGAAGTCCTGGAGCACCGTGTCGATCCATGGAGCGCAGCCGATGAGATGTTGAAGGGAATCGGCGGGTAGGGGTTGTCGCGATTCACCACTGAACAACGCGACATCCTGAGCGCGAGCCTGACCCTGAGCACTGCAGTCGGCGTGTTCGCCATTGCCTTTGGCGTGCTATCTGTCAGTGCTGGCGCGTCAGTCGCACAGACCTGTGCGTTGAGCCTCTTGACCTTCACCGGTGCTTCACAATTCTCTGCGGTTGGCGTCATCGCTGGTGGCGGCTCACCGTCTGCTGCAGTCGGAGGAGCGTTGATGCTTGCGGCCCGAAATGCGATCTACGGGCTCGCTGTTGCGCCGCACATGAAGGGTTCGCTCGGTAAGCGACTGGTGACCGCGCACTTCGTCATCGACGAGACGACGGCGATGATGTCGGCTCAGAACGACCCTGAACGGCGACGATTCGCATTTTGGTGGACGGCGATCCCGCTCTTCGTGTTGTGGAATCTTGGCACACTGGTCGGTGCACTGCTGGGAAATTCACTCGACGCGAGCGCCTTCGGCCTTGATGTGGCATTCTCTGCAGGTTTCGTGGCGATGCTCGCACCACACCTGGCTCGCAGGCGTGGCCGACAGGCGGCAGCACTCGGCGCGGTGATCTGCCTCGTCCTCATACCGTTCGTTCCAGTCGGACTCCCGATCCTGGCTTCGGGACTTGCAATCTTCATCGGTGTGCGACCCGACGAGGAGAGACGCTGAACATGTCGTGGGGCGTCGTGCTGTGGCTTTCTGCCGGGGCATATGTTTTCAAGGCATTGGGATTCGTCGGGCTCGGTTCCCGAAAGCTCCCAGCTGCACTCGAGCGTTGCCTGCTGCTCATCCCTGCAGCACTGCTCGCCGCCCTCGTCGTGAAGGACACGTTCTCTACAGAGCAAGCACTGGTCATCGACGAACGGTCACTCGGACTAGCCGTTGCCTTGTTATGCGTGTGGCGCAAGCGCTCGCTCGTGTTCACGATCGTTGCTGCAGCAGCAACGACTGCACTCGTGCGCGCAATCTAATTCGACCGCTCGACGATCTTTTTCAGTTGCTTCAAGTTGCGCCGCCAGATCGCGCCCATCACGAGCTTGCCGCCGATGATTTCGCCGAACCGTCCACCGAGCCACCAGGGAAAGCGGAGATCTTCGGACCACTCGAATCGTGTCGCGCGACCATCTTGTAACGGGGACAGCGTGAACGTGCCGGTTCCGGTCACGACGCCGACGTGGCGAACGCCCATCGCTCGTTGTGGCACCCACTCGGTGATTTCCATCTTGTCGGTCAGCGTGATTGGGCCAACTTTGGTGTCGCACAGGAACTTGGTGCCGACGCCTCGTGTCTGGGATCCCTCGAACCTGATCGCGACCGCATCTGCCATCCAATCGACGTGACGCTCGACGGGTTCGACGATCTCCCACACACGTTCGGGGGATGCGGGGAGGTCAATACCGACGGTGATGCGAGCCATGGATCGACCGTAGTACGGAAAGTTTCAGCGTGCGTTGCCGTACACGCTGATATGTCGTGCACTGGAGTCATTGAGTTCGCTGCGGTCGTAGCCACCCCAGCGCTCGAGCAGGGAAAGACCTGCCGACTTGGCCATGTCATCGACTTGTTCGACGTTCGCATAACGAACTTCCCAGTAACGTTCGCAGGCAAATCCGTCGCTGCGCTCTTCGTCGAACATTCCCTCGATGATCTGTGTGTCGGGGTGAATGGTCGTGGTCGCAAAGACGCGGTCGTGGTCACTCGCCCGAATCACGCTCTTATTCATCTTCATGTCCTTGGGCTCGAATGGGATGAAACAATCGACAATGACGACGCCGTTCGGGGCAAGTCTCTGACCGGCGCGCCGCAGGCACTCGGTCTGCTCTTCGGCAGACATCAAGTTGAAGAGGGTGTTGTAGGGGAGGAACACCACTCCGAATGGGCCCTCTGGCATGTCGGCAACCATGTGTCCTCGTGTCGTCGTCAGACGATGGTTCGCCTTGACCTTCGGCGTGAGCTCCTTGAGCATGAGTGCAGAGTTGTCGATGCCGACGACCTCAAGGCCAGATTCGGCGAGTGGAATGGCAAGTCGGCCCGTGCCGACCCCAAGTTCCAAGACGCGATTCGACTGAGCGAAGTTCGACACGAATGAGACGACCTGATCGATGTCGTCGAGATCGTGATACCACTTGTCATAGACGTCGGCAAAGACGTCGCCGTAGTCGCTGTTGGAAAATTCCACGCTTCATTATTACCGCGAGGTGCGCCGACTCAACCCGTTTACCAAGCGCACTAACCTTCTGGTGATGGCCACGTATCTCGACCATGCAGCGACGACGCCGATGCGCAAGTCGGCGATCGAGGCGATGGCTCAGTTTCAGGATGTGGTGTACGCCAATCCATCCGGATCGCACCGTTTCGCGCGCGAGGCGCGCAAGGCGATCGATGAGTCCCGCGACGAAGTCGCCAGCGTGCTCGGTTGCAAGCCCGGCGAAGTGATCTTCACGAGTGGTGGAACCGAAGGTGACAATGCCGCGATCGTCGGAGCGCTCGGCAAGCACGGCGGGGTTTCGGTGTGCTCCAAAGCGGAACACCATGCGGTCCTGCATTGTGTGGAGCACCACGGCGGGATCGTCGTTGGCACGACGACGTCGGGAATCATCGACCTTGACGAACTCGAGAACGCCTTGCGCACTGCATCACAAAAGGTTTCCGTCGTGTCGGTGATGGCGGTCAACAATGAGGTCGGTTCGATCACGCCGATGCGCCAAGTTGCCAAGGTCGTGCGTGAACACGCTCCTGATGCCGTCTTGCATACCGACGCGGTACAAGCGGCGTGTTGGGTCGACTTGGCAGAAATCACGCCGCTCGTCGATGTCATGACCTTGTCGTCACACAAGTTCGGCGGCCCGAAGGGGATGGGTGTGATGGTCCAACGCGCTGGTGTCGCACTCGAACCGTTGATTCTCGGTGGTGGCCAAGAACGTGATCGTCGAAGTGGAACGCACAACGTTGCGGGAATAGTTGCCACAGCCGTCGCATTGCGCGAGACGGCGAACACCCGCGTGGAGGAGACCGAACGCGTCACCAAATTGCGTGATCGATTGGTCGACGATATTCGTGCGCAAGTCGTTGATTGTCTCGAGACCGTGCCTCGTGAAGAACGCGTCCCTGGTATCGCACACTTGTGTTTTGCGGATGTGGAGAACGAGTCACTGTTGTTCCTGCTTGACGAACAAGACGTGTTTGCATCTGCAGCATCTGCGTGTGCGAGCGGCGCGATGGAGCCGTCACACGTTCTCGCCGCGATGGGAATCGAACGT
>JALRJT010000054.1 GCA_023254985.1 Ilumatobacteraceae bacterium
AAGCACGGACATTCCGAAATCTTCACGAGCGCGGCATCCCCGGGAGTCGTGTCGGTGTTCTTCGGAAACGACTACTACTCAACCCGTGAGGAATACGTGTTCGCAATCGCCGAGGCGATGCGCTTCGAATATGAGGCGATCGCCGCAGCCGGCGCAACCGTCCAAGTGGACTGCCCCGATCTCGCGATGGGCCGCCACTCTGCCTACGCACAGTTGTCACGAGACGAGTTCCGCGCCACCATCCGCACGAACATCGAGGCGCTCAACCACGCCGTGCGCAACATCCCGGCGGAACAACTGCGCATGCACCTGTGTTGGGGCAACTACCCCGGACCGCACCACCACGACGTGCCAATCGAGGACATCATCGACATCGTGTGGACCGCCAAGCCCCAGACGGTGCTCTTCGAAGGAGCAAATCCTCGTCACAGCCACGAGTGGAGCGTGCTCAAGGAACTCGGCGTACCGAAGGACAAGTTCATCTGCCCAGGGGTCATCGAACCACAGTCCAACTACATCGAACACCCCGAGGTGATCGCGCAGCGTCTCGCTCGCTGGGCAGAGGTCGTCCCGCCGGATCGACTCCTGGCTGGTGTCGACTGTGGATTCTCCGTACACGTCGGCACGACGACGATCGACCCTGACGTGGCGTTTGCCAAGCTCGCTTCACTCGCCAAGGGCAGTGAACTCGCCGCCTCACGGCTCTTCAAGTAACGCTTCAATAAAACGAAAAGGGCCCGCCCCGATTACTCGGAGCGGGCCCTTCGTTCGACTTCGAACGAGCGGTGTTTAGTCGCTGTTCTTCGGCTGGTAGAGCAGACCGATCATCGCACCGTAGATGAGGTGCCAGATCAGGATGCCCGCCGGCAACTTCCAACCATCAGGGCCGTCGAAGAGGAAGAGGCCGTAGCCCTGTTCCGCGACGTAGGCGTACGGAACGAGGAGTCCCGCGCTGATGATGGTCATGACGATGCCGTAGATGAGGCCCTTGGCCACGTGTCCCTTCGCTGGAATCTGCTTGTGAGCGAAGATTCCGAACAACATCGCAAACACGATGCCGTTGACGAAGTGCAGCGCCTGTCCCGAGAAGAACAACCAGCCAGCATTCGTGCCGGCGATGGTGAAGTCCGCGTTGAAGTAGCTGCCCCAGCTTGGGCCGTTGATGCCGAGCGCCAAGGCGCCGTTGTACATCGGCCAAGGAAGCGTCGGAAGACCGACGGCCGGGAACACGTACCCGAAGTACGTGCCGAGTTGGGTGGCGATGACACCGATGACGGCAAGGCCGCCAACGGGGTGATCCTCCACCCACTTGTGCCAGCGCTGTGAGGCGCTGGGAGCTAAGTTGCCCATGTTTTTGTTACCCCCATGTGATGGTTCAGCCGGAGTGTCCGACTAACGGACAAATTACCACTGGGCGGACACCCAGTTGGCGGATCTCGGATTCGCCGAGACCCTGCTCGGACGGGCTATTTCGGGGGCTGGTAATCGATGTTGCGGTCGACGTTCATGTAAATGTCGATCCCGACCGGGTGGGTCTGCTCCTCGACGAGATGCCCGAGGAGACCAGCGCACCTGGCAAGGAGTGCCACGCCGCGCATCACCCCCATCGGGATGCCAACGTCGGCGAGGACTGCACCACAGACCCCCGCTCCATTCAAGGGCAAGGTCTTTCCGAGGACCTGGGAATGCACTCGACCGATCGACTCGAACAGCGACAAATGCGGACCGAAAGTGCCGTTGTCGCGTGCGAGTTGCATCAACACCGGCGTGCGCGGATCACCCTGCTTGTGCACGGGATGTCCGAGACCAGGAACAAACTTGCCCTTCTCGCGCTGCAGGCGAACACTGTCGAGCGCGACTTCATCCCAACCGTCCTGTGTGGTGGGCGCCTCGCCGATCCGAGTCAGTTCACCCGCCAAGAAATGTGCACAGTCCTCAGTGACGCCGAGGAAGCGCGAACCTCCACCGAGCAGACCCGCGGCGAGAGCACCCTGCAGAGAGTCTGGCGCACTGGCATAGGTAAGTCGCGCGGCGATCGCCGTAGGAGTGAACCCGTGGTCGGCAAGAGCTGCGAGCACGGCCTCGAACATCACGAGTTGACCCTTCGACGGGCGCTGCTTGGCGATCAGGTAGAACGCGAGTTCACCGAAACTGATCTTGCCGAGGAACTCGGAGGCAAGGTCGTGACCGAGCAGCGTGATCGAGTCGGCATCCGAGGTTCCGAGTCCGGTTCGGTAAGTGGGTTGGTTCGTCATGGTCATTTCCCTTCGCTCAGCCATGCACGGATTTCATCGGTGTGTTCCCCGAGCTTCGGCGGTGGCATCGTGTACGACAGTTCACCCGTCGAGAACGTGATCGGGTTGCGCACGAGATCCACTCGACGATCCCCCTCGCCCACGCTCACTCGCGGTTCGAGTCCGAGTTTCTCTGCGAGTTCGACGCCATCGCCGATCGAATTGATCGGCCCGCATGGCACACCAACGTCGTTTAATGCATAGAACAAGTCATCAGAGTTCCACTTGGCGAGCGCCTCAAGGAGGTGTGGTCGCAGTTCTTCACGGTTCTTCGTGCGGTCCGCGTTGATCGTGAACCGTGGGTCATCGGCAAGATGTTCAATTCCGAGCACCTTGCACAGCGCGCGGAATTGCTTGTCGTTGCCCGCGGCGATGATCAAGTCGCGATCCTTGGTGGGCATCGCCTCGTACGGGAACAAGCTCGGATGGGCATTACCCATGCGGAAAGGCACGACTCCCGCGAGGGTATAGGCCGCGGTCTGATTGACGAGTCCCGACATCGCCGATGACAACAAGTTGACCTCGACGTGCTGCCCCTTGCCGGACTTGGCACGTTCGTTCAGTGCAGCAAGCACACCGATGGTGCCATGCAGTCCCGCCATGACGTCGAAGACCGAGATGCCCGCTCGGAATGGCGGACCATCGGGTTCGCCAGTCAGGCTCATGAGCCCAGACACCGCCTGCACGATGAGGTCGTAGCCCGGCAGTTTGGCGCCCTGCTTGGTGCCGAAACCCGAGATTGAGAGATAGACGAGCCCGGGGTTCGTTGCGGCAACCGCGTCGTAGTCAAGGCCGAACTTCTTCAGGCCGCCCACCTTGAAGTTCTCGACGCAGATGTCGGCTCGCGACACGAGCTCACGCGCAACGACGAG
The DNA here is from genome assembly GCA_023254985.1 of Ilumatobacteraceae bacterium. Classification (GTDB taxonomy): domain Bacteria; phylum Actinomycetota; class Acidimicrobiia; order Acidimicrobiales; family Ilumatobacteraceae; genus UBA3006. Next base: position 3,167 of record JALRJT010000054.1, read on the forward strand.
GTCCTCTTCCTTGCCGAAATCGAGCACAATCGACTTCTTGTTGCGATTGATCGACATGTAATACGTCGCCACACCGTCCTTGACGGGCGGAACCCACGTGCGTGTGTCGTCGCCACCGGGGCTCTCGACCTTGATGACTGTCGCGCCCATGTCCGCCAGCAGCATCGTGCAATACGGACCAGCGAGAACTCGCGATAGGTCGGCAACGAGGAGACCTTCGAGGGGACGAGCGGAATTACTCATGAAAAAGACTCCATTGGTTCGGTGTGGGTTGAATGTGCGACAGTTGTGCGAGGTACTTCCCCATGACTGCATCCCGAGAACCCGACTTCGTCGAGGCCTTCGCACGAGGACTCGCGGTCATCAGGGCGTTTTCCGTCTCGCATCTTGCGCTCTCGGTGAGCGACGTCGCCGAGGTGACCAAGCTTGCTCGACCGACGACCCGACGGTTGCTTCTCACGCTCGAATCGCTCGGATACGTGCGATCGGTCGACGGGATGTACGAACTCACCCCCAAGGTGCTCGAGCTCGGCACGGCATACATCAACGCCCGCGGCATGTGGGACATCGCTCGACCCCACCTTGCGACGCTGGTATCGCAGACCAAGGAATCGTCTTCAATGTCCCAGCTCGACGGATCCGACATCGTGTACACGGCTCGTGTCGCCGTTCCCAAGATCATCGGACTCTCGGTGCAGATCGGCACTCGCTTTCCCGCGTATGCCACATCGATGGGTCGGGTTCTGTTGTCCGAACTCTCACCGAAAGAGCTCGATCGCGTCCTCAAGCTTCCGTCGGCCTCTGGAGTGATCCCACGAGTGAAGCTCTCGCGCAAGGAACTGGAGTCGAGCCTTGCTGAAGTACGCAAACGTGGCTGGGCGATGTCGGACGAACAGTTGTCACTGGGCATTCGTTCGATCGCCGCACCCGTTCGAGATGCCACCGACGTCATCGTCGCTGCGGTAAATGTGACGATCAATGCCTCCGAGACGTCGATCGCCACGCTGAAGGGCGAGCACCTCCCCAAACTGTTGGCAACCGCACGTGCAATCACCGAGGACTTCTCCCGCATGGGCACACTGCCCATGAGTCCACCGCTCGTGCGCTGAGCCATCAGCCCACCTCGGCGCGGTGCGTATCGTAGATGAATCGCGCAGTCTCGTCGGGAGCCGAGAAGAACGGCGAGTGGTCGCAGTCGATCTCGACCGAATGTTTCGCCCACCCCGCGCGCAATCGCTGCTGGTCGAGGTTCACCGCTTTGTCGTCACCACAGATGAGATAGCTACTCGGCACGTTCATCCAGGCCGGTGACTCGAGTGGCGCGACGGGAATCTCGCTCTTCATGAAGCGACGTCCCGCCATGGCGATACGGGCCAAATTCGATGGCGTGCGATTGAACAGAAACTCGACCGCCTCGTCACGTAACGACATCGTTCCATCAGCTTCGATCACGAAACACGAGCGGAACGCAGGATTGCCCCAATCCTTGTTCAGTTCGGTCTGCGACTCACCGAGCGCGGGCATTCGTGCAGCGACGTAGACCAAATGGGAAGCCTCGTGCCCCGCGAGCGAGAGTGTGATCCCGGTATAGCTATGACAGACCGCAGTGACAGGTCCACGCTTGGACAACGTCGAAATCGCGTCCTGCACGACAGCCACATCGTCCGCGAGCGATGTGAACGGGAGATCGACCGTATGACAGTCTGCGCCCTCACGCGTCAAACGCTCAATGACTGGCAGCCAGGTCCACGAAGAAAAGAACGATCCGTGGACGAAC
>JALRJT010000077.1 GCA_023254985.1 Ilumatobacteraceae bacterium
GAACTCCTGGCTCGGATAGCGACCGCTCAACAGATCGAGCACGTTGGTCAATACGTCATCGGAGAGATCGGAGAAGTTCGCGCAGCGACGAATGACCGTGGCGAGTGCGCCACGCGTGATCTGCGGATTCATCGCCACGTGGGCGACGATCTGTTGGGCGAGCACGTCCAGCGGATTGCGCAGGAACCGCGTCGACTCGATCTCCCCCGCCATCATCCGCTTGGAGACGATTGCGGCTTCGAGCAGGTCGTGGCGATGCTTGGGGAACATCTTGCCAATGCTCGGTTGGCCGACTTGGTGGCCCGCACGACCGACGCGCTGCATGCCACGACTCACCGCTCCGGGGGATTCGACTTGGATCACGAGATCGACGGCACCCATGTCGATGCCGAGTTCCAAGCTGCTCGTGGCGACCAGTGCTCGCAGTTCCCCGCGCTTCAGTTGGTCCTCGATGATCACGCGTTGTTCGCGGGCGAGCGATCCATGGTGCGCTTTGACCAGTTCGTGCACACCGCTACCACCAACACCGCGCTCGACGGCGAGCTCATTGATGTTGGCGGCCAGACGTTCGGCCTGACGCCGCGCGTTGCAGAAGATGATGGTGCTCTTGTGTTCGAGGACGAGGTCCAAGATCTTCGGATACACACTCGGCCAGATGCTCGAGCGACGCTCCGTGAGTGCCGCAGTTGCAGGACCGCTGCGCAACTCCGTCGTCGGTTTGCCGAGATCACCCATGTCTTCGACGGCGACGACGACCTGCACGTCGAGTTCCTTGCGCACGCCGGCATTGACGATCGCGACCGGACGCGCCATCCCGTCGCGCGAGCCGCCGAGGAAACGTGCGACTTCTTCGAGTGGACGCTGCGTCGCCGACAGACCGATGCGCTGGAACGGCTTGGTGGTGATCTCCTCGAGTCGCTCGAGCGACACCATCAGATGTGCTCCGCGCTTGGTCGGCGCAAGTGCGTGGATCTCGTCGATGATCACTGTGTCGACGTTGGCGAGCGTCTCGCGCGCAGCAGAAGTGAGCATCAAGAACAGCGACTCCGGTGTAGTGATGAGGATGTCGGGCGGGTTGCGCACGAGTTGCTTGCGCTCCTTGCTGGAGGTGTCACCGGTGCGGATGCCGACGGTCGGCTCGACGAACATCTCCCCCAGCCGTTCGGCGGCGTGCTGGATGCCCACGATCGGTGCACGCAGGTTCTTCTCCACGTCGAAGGCGAGTGCTCGCAATGGCGAGATGTACAACACGCGCGTGCGTTGGATGTTCGGCGGCAAGGGATCGCTCACCAAGTGATCGATGCACGACAAGAATGCCGTCAACGTCTTGCCACTTCCCGTTGGTGCGCAGATCAACGTGTGTTCGTTGTTGCGGATGTGCGGCCAGCCATCGACCTGCGGTGTCGTTGGTTGCGGAAACGACGACGCGAACCACTCGCGCACGCTCCTGGAGAATCCCTCCAGAACATGGTGGTCGGCCATGGCCGAAGGGTAGTCAATAGGTATCCTTCAGTGCATGGCCACGCCCGGCGAACATCACCCGGCGTTCGAGGAATATTGCGAGTGCATCTTCGAACTGCGCGAGGACAACGTGGAGATCATCCAGGCCCGTTTGGTCGAGCGGCTCGGGGTCTCGCGGCCGTCGGTGTCGGAGATGATCAAGCGCATGGAGTCCGAGGGTCTCGTCACCATCCGCGGCCAGAAGATCGCCCTCACCCACAAAGGGGACCAGTTGGCCGAGCGCGTGGTGCGTCGCCACCGCATCGCTGAGCGGTTCCTGACGGACGTATTGAAGTTGTCCTGGTCACAGGCCCACCACGAGGCATGCAAGTGGGAGCACGTGATCAGCGCCGACGTGGAGCGTGCGCTCAACACCCTCCTCGGCAGCCCCACCACCTGCCCGCACGGCAACCCGATCCCCGGATCACAGCACCGCGACGAGCGTGTTGCCCCACTCGAGACCGTGCACGTCGGTGACTCCTTCACCGTGTCGCGCATCCCCGAGGAACTCGAGGTCGCGCCGGGAATGTTGGACTTGCTCGAGTCCTCGAAGTTCTATCCAGGTGCGGTCGGCACCGTCGTGTCGCGCGAGATGGACGGCTCACGAACGGTGCGGGTCGCCGACCGTGACATCACGCTCGATGCGTTCGCCACGTCGCGCATCATGATTCAGGCTTGATGCGTCGAGTCCTCGCCATCGCCTGTTTTTCGCTCGCGCTTGCGAGCTGCGCGACGACCATCGTCGAGACATCCCCGACGACGACGGTGACGCCATCCACGACGACGATCCCGAGCGGTTCGACGACGGAGTTGGTCGCCGAACTGCAGGACCGACTCGATCAACTCTCGATCGCCACGTTCGCGCAGGACAAGCCGAAGGCGAAGTCAATCCTCTCCGACATCGAAGCGGTGTGGCTCGCCCTCGAACCGAAGGCGACGTCAGAGGGTGAACAGTTCGTGGCTGATCTCACGCGCATCATCGACCTCGCGCGCACGAGCGTCGTGCGCAATCGACCAGCAGAGGCCGACAAGGCCGCGCGATTCATGCAGCTATTGGTCGACTTAAGCTCCTAGTCAGCGCATCGAGTTCGGCAGATCTGCCGAGTGCACGACGGTCAGTCGCTGCGTCGAGCGAGTGAGCGCGACATACAACAAGCGCAACCCATGCTGGTTCGACGCCACGATCTCTGCTGGCTCGACGACCACCACTCCGTCGAGTTCGAGACCCTTGACCACACTCACCGGCACGACGGTAAGCGACGTGTCGAGTGCGGTCGCGCCAGCGCGACCGTGCGCGAGTCCTGCGGCGGTGAGCTGCGTCGAGATCGCATCCGCCATCTGGTCAGGGCACACGACGGCGACGTTGCCCGCAACGTTGGCGACCATCTCGGCCGTGGACGACACGACGTCGTCGAGAAGTGAACTCGAGCGAACGATCTTTGGTGGATGTTCACCATCGCGCACCGAGGTCGGCGCGCGGAGAGTCGGAGCGGCTTCCTTCATCACCTTGTCGGCAAGCTCCATGATCTGCGACGGGATGCGATAGCCGACGCTCAGTCCGACCACCTGCGGTTCCCGCTTGTCGGGCAGGTACCGCAACACATCGTTCCAGTCGTTCGGTGCAAAGGCCCCCGTCGCTTGGGCGAGGTCGCCGACGATGGTCATCGAACCGTTCAGCGACCTGCGCGAGACCATGCGCAACTGCATTGGCGTGAGATCCTGCACCTCGTCGATGACGATGTGGCCATACGAGCGAACCTCGTCGGCCTCGTTGATGCGTCCGCTCTTGCGCGGTCGGGGCCCGAGACCTGCGAGTGCTTCGTCCAACAACGCGACATCGCCCTCCGACCACACCACTTCCCCGAGCGACGAGCTACGCGCTCGGTGGAGTGCGTCTCGCTCATCTGCGGTGAGGAGTCCTTCACTCGCCAAGCGCAACAACGCCGCGGATCCGAACAGGTCGTGCAACAGCTCGGCCGGCGTGAGGATCGGCCACATGCGGGTGATCGCCGCGCGGAACTCTGGGATGTCGCGGAGTCCGTCACGCAGCGCTTCGAGATCGACGTCGGGATTGCGTCCCGTAGCTGCCATCGCTGCGACCACTTCGGTCTCAACGAAGCGGCATGCCGCATTGTGTCGTCGATAACGGCGACGCGCATCCTTCACGATGCGTGCCGACTCCTTCGCCCGCAGTCGCAAGTTGCTCGCGCCGTAGGGAATGACGAGGTCGTCGCGCAGTGGTCGCTGGCGATCGCGGATCGCATGCTCGATGACGCGCACCATGCGCACGTCACCTTTCACGCGACGCGTCTCGTTCGACTCGCGCAAGCCGACGCGATGCCCGGGAACGAGGTCCGCGAGCACCATCTGTTCGACCCCTGCTTCGCCGAGCGACGGCAACACGCGTTCGATGTAGCGCAGGAACACGCGGTTCGGTCCAATGACGAGCACGCCCTGGTCCTCGAGCGGAAAGCGATGCGTGTACAACAAGTACGCGGCACGGTGGAGTGCAACGACGGTCTTGCCCGTTCCAGGTCCACCTTGCACGACGAGCACGCCCGCGTGCGGTGCGCGAATGATCTCATCTTGTTCGGCCTGGATCGTCGCCACGATGTCGCCCAGTTGACCGGTGCGTCCCCGGCTGAGTGCGGTGAGCAGGGTGCTGTATCCGCGGATCCCCTCACGACCGACGACGCTCGTCAATCCCTCGTCGTGTCCGACTCCGAGGTGACCCTCGCCGAACAATTCGTCCTCGATGCCGAGCAACATGCGTCCTTCGACGGCGAAGTGACGTCGGCGCACGAGACCCATCGGCTCGCGTCCAGTCGCGCGATAGAAGGGCTCGGCAACGGGGGCTCGCCAGTCAACGACCACCGGTTCACGATCGAGATCGGCAACCGCAAGTCGCCCGATGTGGAAGCTCTCGAGCCCCGACTCCCCCTCAGCCGCGCGGTCGATCCGGCCGAACACGAGGGCAGCATCCCCGAGATCCAGCTGGGTCAGGCGGGCGAGCAGCTGCTCGTCGAAGGCGTTGCGCTCGTAACGGGCCTGGAAGGTGCCGCCCATGCTCGCTTCGTTCAGGTCACGGATGCGCCAGGCGTCGGTCTTGCTGCGTTCGAGGCACTCGTACGCTCGGTCGATGTGGGCCTGCTCGGCCTCGTGGTCGGGGTGCAGATGGCTCATTTTGGGGTTCATCAACTCTACCGTCGGCAAATTCCACCTCGACCAGACACGTCCTGAATGCGTCGTGCCACACTCGGGACACACATCCCAGTCGTCACATCACTGCTATCGGCGGAGGCAGAGTTGTCCCGAACCACACCATTTGTTTGTGCACTCCTCATCGGTCTCGTGGGCTGTGCCCGCGATGCCGCGGTCACCGACTGGCTCGCAGAAAGCGACATCCAACCACCGCGCGCGGTGACCGCAACATCGGATCGTCTCCCCGCGGCGTTCGATGACACGACTGTTGTCGAAACATCTCCTCGCACCTCACTCGTTCGAGACTTTACGGCCGCGATTGCCGAGCGCACCCGGTGCGGACGGCGACCCGATAAATGTGCGGTCTCCACGATCACCGCAGAGGACAGTGAGTACCGCAGCTTTCTCACGAAATTGATGGCCGAACGCGACGCTGCTGGCTTTCGCACCCTTCCCGGGCGAGGCAAATTTCGGTATCGCATCGAATCCATCGAGATGACGGACATCGACCATGCCGTCGTGCACACATGTTCCTTGGACTCGGTGGTGTTGTTCGACCTTGGTCACTCGAACGGCGCCGCCGAGTTCACGTCGAACCCGATCATCGTCGACGATGCGGTGATCTCGGCGCGCACGCGCTGGGAAGTCACCCTCGAGTCGGGACGATGGAAGTGGGTGTCGGCGAGAGGAACGGAGATGAACATGGAGGAGGACTTGTGCGGATTCGACGCAGACTGATTTCGATCGTTGTCGTAATGGGAGTGTTCGTTCCATCGGACGCACTTGCATCTGACTCACAGAACTCCTCCTCGATCGACGTGTCCGCAGGTGTCGATGGCTCGCGCGTGATGGCCGGTGTTCGTTGGGGCTCACCTCCGGGTTCGGGCGGTTCGAATGACGACTGCGAATGGTCAGTCGCGCTCCCCCGTGACACACACAGCGATGCAGATGACGTCACCAAGATCGTCGGGTCGACCACATATCGGTTGTACGACTACACCTGTTTCGATCGCGAGCCGGCAACGACGTATCACTGGATTCCCGAGGTCTCGACCTCCACACTCGCCCAGCAAGCCTCGTCGGTCGTATACGAAAACATCCCCGCACCGTGGGGCAACTTCGCTCCACCCGCGCACCGCGGCGTCGTCAAGTTGGGCACGTGGATCTGGGTGAATCCACTGTTGTGGATTCCAATTCGCGCAACCGCGTGGGTGCCGACACCGGCCGGCCCGATCGCCGTGACGACGACGGCGACCCCGAAGGAGTTGATCTTCGACCCGGGTGACGGCGCGCTCGGCACCGGCGTAGTGACGTGTCGTGGTCCGGGGATCCCGTGGGTCGAGGCGTTCGGCGACTCACTCCCCTCACCGTGCATGTATACGTATCAGCACGCTTCTTCGAGGGCCGAGAACGGAATGTTTCGTGCGACCGTGTCGATTGAGTGGGAGGTGACGTGGGTGTCGAGTCTCGGTGCGCGCGGTTCGCTCGGCACGGTCACCTTGGACGCACACCACAACATGGTCGTGCGCGAGATCCAGGGACTGGTGAAGAACGCGACGCGCTGAGTCGTCTAGTTGGCGAGTGACCCGCCGTAGATCTGCCAGGCGAGGAACGACTTCGCCGCCAGGCTGAGCACGAGGTACACCTTCTCTCCGTAGAGATAGTCGGCCCACTTGCCCACCTTGCGGTACTGCAACCACTGGTTGAGACCGAAACTGAAGAAGAAGATCTGCTCGGCGACCACGATTCCGAACACGAAACCCGGCACCGTCTCTGCCCCGACCACATTCACCCAGATGGCGACCCATGGAAGCGCTCCTGCGAGCGTGCCAAACCAGAACGGCTTCATCGTCGTGGAGGTGCGCTCGGGTGGATTCATCGTCTCTTGCAGCCAGCCGAAGAGGATCATGCCGACGTTCGCACCGACGAGACAGAGCAACGCAGCGATATCGGTGATGCCCGAGTAGGTCGAGATCAGGATCAACATGAGCGTCGCGCTGATCGAATACTCGACCCAGCGGAAGCGATTGATGCCACGCGCGAGGTCGCGCTCATAGGTGCTGCGCATCACCGTTGCGGTGATGAGGTGATCGAGGGCGGCGAGCGCGAGGAAGATCGCGACTGCTGGTCCGATCGGCAGATCGAAGAGCGTGCCCGGTGCATCGATGCGGGTTCCCGGAGGCCCTTCGGGGAACGTCGAAGTGATGGTGATCGCAAAGCCACCCGCCATCACCGCGATCGCGACGGCCTGAGCCAGATGCAACACGGTGAGACCGATGTTCCACTTGCGCAAGTTGGAGAGTCGTTCAGTCGAAAGAGTCGTCATTTCTCGACCTTACCGTTCGCGACCCTGGGCAATCGGTGCACTGTGCGCGCCCAATGCTGCAACGAGATCCGCGGGCGCGATCTCGAGGTCGAGTCCGCGTCGGCCACCGGAGACGAAGATCGTGTCGAAGAGTTCGCTCGATTCATCGATCACGGTCGCGAGCAATTTCTTCTGGCCGAACGGACTGATCCCGCCGACCACGTAACCGGTCACGCGCTGTGCATCCTCTGGTCGCGCCATCTCACATCGCTTCACGCCGAGCGCGGTAGCAAGTGCTTTCAGCGACACGGTGGTGTCCACCGGCACGATGGCCACGACGAAGTCGCGATCCGTGCGCGCGAGCAACGTCTTGAAGACGCGTTCTTCTTCGACTCCGAGAGCGGCTGCTGCGGCCCTGCCATACCCCACATCACCCGATGTGGCGACGTCATGGTCGAAGGCATGCGCGACGTAGCGAACCGAGATCGCATCCAAGGCGACCATGGCCGGTGTCGCAGACTTCACGCGAATTGACCAGTCCCCTCGACGAACTCGCCCGTTAGCATTGCCTGCGCGCAATCAGGCGTCGCCACACGAAGGATCACCATGGCCGTCAGCACCTCCCGAGACACCATTCTTATTGAACGTCGCTATGCCGCCGTGCTCGACACGCTGAGCGACCAGTCGCTCGCCACGCTGACCATGGCCGTCGGCGAAAAACTGCGCGATCCGCTCGCCAAGGTGCTCGGTCTCCCCGCAGGATCCTTCAACGACGCGTCCACCATCGCCGGCAAGGTTCGCGCAGGGTTGGCAGCACGCAAGGCGTACTTGGATGTCGGCATCCTGCTCGCCGAAGGCGCGACCGAAAAGGCGATCGAGATGCTCGGTGACCGTTCTGATGACCCGAGCCTCGAAGACCTACAGATGATCATCACCCCGCTTTCCGAGGAGTTCACCTTGGATGCGGTGCGCTTGATGGCGGTGCAGTACAGCGTGTCGCTCGGCGGATTCCGCAAACTCGTCGCGAGCGACGAACGGTTCGCAATCCCAACATCGGGAGCCAAGGCCGCCGTAGCATCCGCTGCTGCCGCCAAGGACGAGGCTGCCCAAGCCGAGAAGCGTCGCCTGCGCGCCGAGCGCAAGGAAAAGGATCGCCAGGCACGTCAGACCGCCGAGGCGCAACGCCGCGCAGCTCGCGGTCGCCAGTAGGACGACACCAGTGCAGGTTCGTTTCGCTTCCATCGACTCGCGCGCGCACCTCGTCGTCGATTCGACGGAAACGCACTGCGATGTCATCGACGTCGCTCGTGCGAGCAATGGATCGTTGCCATCCGATCCGATGGACTGCTTTTCGCGTTGGGATGATCTGCGCACACTTGCATCGTCGACGACGACTTCGACGAAACGCGTCGAATTCGAGCGACTCGACTGCCCGGTTCCGCGCCCGCGTCAGATGTTCGCCGTTGGACTCAACTACAGGCGCCACGCCGAAGAAATGGGAAGCCCGATTCCCTCGCAGCCACTCATCTTCGCCAAGTTCCAAAGTTCGCTGAACGCCCCATACGCGAACATCAAGGTCGTCGGTGACACCGTCGACTACGAGTCAGAAGTCGTCGTCGTGATCGGCACGGGCGGTCGCGACATCGCACAGTCCTCTGCGTGGGACCACGTCGCTGGATTGTGCGCCGGCCAGGACGTGTCGGATCGCAAACTCCAATACTCGGGCACCCCGCCGCAGTTCAGCATGGGCAAAAGCCGTACAGGATTCTCCCCGATCGGTCCATGGGTCGCCGACATGGCTGGCGTCGAGCAGCGCAACTCCTTGCGCATCGGCTGCAGCGTGAACGGCGAACGACGCCAAGACACCGTGATCTCCGACATGATCTTTCCGATCGACCACATCGTGTCCTATCTCTCCACGATCTGTGAGCTGTATCCCGGAGACATCATCTATACGGGTTCGCCGGCAGGCGTCGGCCACGGCTTCAAGCCGCCGGTGTACCTGCAGCCAGGTGACGTGGTGGAAACGACGCTCGAAGGCGTCGGCACCATGCGCCACCGCTTCGTCTGACCGTTCGTCAGCGAGGGATAGATTTTCGGCATGGCTGATGCGCGCACGACCGTCATCAAGAACGCCACGCTCGTAGATGGCTCCGGCGCACCGGCTCGCCACGCTGACGTCGCCTTCAGTGGCGACACGATCACCGAAGTCGGCGAAGCAGGATCGATCTCCACGGCACACGCCTCTCGCGTCATCGATGCTGAGGGACGTCTCGTCACTCCGGGCTGGGTGGACGTGCACACGCACTACGACGCGCAGGCCACGTGGGATCCGTGGCTGACACCGAGCAGTTGGCACGGCGTCACGACCGTCGTGATGGGCAACTGTGGCGTGGGCTTCGCGCCTGCGCTCCCCGATCGTCACGAGTGGCTGATCGAGTTGATGGAAGGCGTCGAAGACATTCCCGGGTCGGCGATGGTCGAGGGCATCACGTGGGAATGGACGTCGTTCCCCGAATATCTCGACGCGCTCGAGCGTCGGTCCCACGTCATCGACTTCGGCACACAGATCGCCCACGGAGCACTGCGCGCCTTCGTGATGGGCGACCGCGGCGCAAACAACGAGGTCGCCACACCGGATGACATCGTCACGATGAGTCGACTCACCGAAGAGGCGCTGCGCGCCGGCGCTCTCGGCTTCTCCACCTCGCGCACCTCGCTGCACCGCAGCAAGAGTGGCGAACTCGTCCCCGGCACACACGCAGAGCCCGACGAGCTGTACGGCATCGCTGATGCGATGCGCAGAGTCGGTCACGGCATCTTCCAGTTCAGCCCCGAACACACTCGCGTTCCCGTCGAAGAATGGCCATGGATGCAGGAACTCGCTCGCAGGTCCGGTGCGACCGTGAGCGTGAACGTGAACCAACTCGATGACGGCAGTGAGGTGTGGAGGAAGACCTTCGCGCTCCTCGACCAGGCGCACAAGAGTGGCGAAAAGATCGTCGCCCAGATCGCCGGTCGTTCGATCGGCATCATCATGTGCCTCGAGGGAAGCGTCCATCCACTCCTCGCACATCCCGCCTATCACGAGGTCGCTCACCTGCCATTTGACGAGCGCGTCGTTGCGTTGCACGACCCGATTCGTCGTCGACGCTTCGTGGAAGAAGTCCCGACCGACAAGTTCTACGAGGGTCTCGTCACCAAGGCGTTGAAGCGCATGTACCTCGTGACGAGCGCAAACATCGACTACGAGCCGGACCCGTCACAGAGCGTGCTCGCACTCTCCCTGTCGCGCAACGTGCCGGCCATGCAGTTAATCGTCGATCACATGCTGACGAATGGCGGCAAGGGCATGATCTACTCGCCGTTCTTCAACTACATGTACGGCGATCTCTCGATGACGTACGAGTTGATGCAGCACCCCCAGACGCGCAACGGCTTGAGTGACGCCGGCGCACACTGCGGGGCGATCTGCGACGGTGGAATGCCCACTTTCATGCTCACCCACTGGGCCCGAGACCGCGTGCGGGGACCGAAGTTGTCGCTCGAACACGTGGTGTATCGCCAGACCCGCAACACCGCCGAGCTGCATGGCTTGTGCGACCGCGGACTGATCGCCCCGGGCATGAAGGCCGACATCAACATGATCGACTTCGACGCACTCGGCTTCGACATGCCCCAGATGGCTTACGACCTCCCCGCTGCCGGACGCCGCCTCGTGCAGACTGCACATGGTTATGCGGCGACGTTCGTCTCTGGCGTGCAAACCGTTGCCAATGATTCCTTCACCGGGGAACTTCCCGGCAAGTTGATCCGCGGACCGCGCCGCTAGGAGGTCATGCCGTGCAGGCCGACGAGGCCGCGAGCATGTTCGATCTCGCCCATGTGGCGCAGGGCGTGCTGGTAGATCCAACACTCGACCGCATCGAGAACTTTGATTCCATCGTCCCCTGCCACGCGAGCGCTGAACGTGCTCGCGATCTGCGGCGGGAACGGTCGCGCGATGACGACTCGCTCGAGGTCCGCGGGGTCGAGCGATGCCAACCAGTTCTCCACGCGTGAGAACACGATCGTCATGTACTCCTTGAACGCCTCGTAGTCACCGATGCGCTGATCGATCATCTCACCCACGGTCTTGTGCTTGCCGTGATCAGGAATCGACATCTGCACGCGATCCTTCCACTCGTCATTCCACGTCGGCATCTCGCCGGTGATCAACATGAACGACGAATCGATCATGTTGACGATGTGGAACAAACTGAAGGCGATCGGGAGCACACCCTCTCGTTCGAAGTGGTTGACGTGCTCGAGCGACATCGTCTGCGTCGCGTCCTCATACAGCGAGAACACTGCCCGCATCCTGCGACGCAACGAATCGACAACCACTTCACTCATCGGTATCTCCCCTCGATGTGGCGATCAGTCTCTCACGCACGTCGGCCGACGTCATTCCCGAGCCGCCTCCGCGCGCATCTGTGCGAGCTCATCAGTGCGGGTCGGCTTGCTGCGAATGGTGAACGTCACCTTCTCGAGGCCCCCCGTGAACGGAAACGGGGCGACGTAGTCCGGACACACGGGTGACAAGCGGTCAGACCCGAGGTCCATGCCCATCGATCCGAGGATGCGCATGATCTTGGGAATGTGCACGCTCGCACGGTCCTCACCGTCGACGACGAGCGTCAGGGTTCCGGTGTTGCCGTCGCGATCGAAACGGGCTCCGAGCTCGTGTCTCCCCGGCTTGAGCGAAAGTGGCGCCACGACACGCTGGTGTTTTCCGAGCGCGTTGTAATAGAAGTGCAGTTCACCGTTGCGCACGAACATCGAGTGACCGATGTTGTGTCCACCGCGCGCGTAGATCACGCCTTCGAGCACACCAGTCGGCACCTCGACCTCTGCAGTGATCGTCCAGGCACGGCCGCTCAGCATCGGGCACGCATCGGAGGGAATGTGGGCGACCGGCGGGTAATACGTATAGGTGGGGCCGTAGTGTGGCGACCCTGGTCGGGACTTCGACCCGAAGATCTCGATGCCGCGATCGTCGAGGGGCAACACGCCGAACTTGCGGGCTTGATCCCACCACAGCTCGACCATCGCTCTCAGCCGTT
>JALRJT010000129.1 GCA_023254985.1 Ilumatobacteraceae bacterium
GCAGTTCTTGGAACGCAGCGATCGGCATGTACACCTCGCCGCGAACCTCGAGCACCTCGGGAATCGTCACACCTTTCTTTGCGGTGAGGGTCTTGGGCACCACCGAGATCGTCTTCACGTTCTCGGTCACGTCCTCGCCCACCTTGCCGTCACCTCGGGTGGCCGCCTGCACGAGGACGCCGCCTTCGTAGCGCAGGCTCATCGCCAGACCATCGATCTTCAACTCACATATATAGGTGTGGGTCTTGCCGGCCAGACCCTTTTCCACTCGGTCCCCCCAGGCCCGCAACTCGTCTGCGCCCATGGCGTTATCCAGGCTCGTCATCGGCACCCGATGGGTCACGGGGGCAAAGGTGGTGAGTGGAGCTGCCCCAACCTGGATGGTCGGAGAATCGAGGGTCACGAGTTCGGGGAATCGTTCCTCGAGGGCCACGAGTTCGCGGCGCATCACGTCGTAGTCCGCATCGCTGACCTCGGGTGAGTCCTGGGTGAAATACAGCGCGTTGTGGCGAGTGATCGCCTCGCGCAACTCGGCAGCGCGATCCCGATCTTTCTTGGTCGCCTTTGCGCTCACCTTCCGCGTCGCCACGCACTCAACAGTACTGGCGGCTGTGTCACGGGTCGTAGGCTGGCGCGTGTGATTGGCGCGTTTCGTGCACGACTGTCGTGGATCGTGCGCATCCTGTGGATCACCGCCGCACTCCTCCCGAATGCACTCACCGCTTCTGAGTCCACCTCACAGGTCTCCCGTGTGACGCTCACCATTGTCGGCTGGACGCTGTGGTCACTCGTAGCGGTCGCCACCTGGATCGAGCATCCGATCTCGCTCACCATCACCCGCGCTATCACTCCGGTCGTCGCAGCCTGGCTCGTCATCGGTCTGCCCGCAGATGACTGGCAGCCCGCACAGATCGCCGGTGCTACCTGCGCGATCATCGTGCTCATGGTGGTGGTCACCCGCGACTACGGCTCGCGCCAAGTGCAGGCCGGCGCCTATGGGGACGAGGTTCGATACCTGTTGCGCGTTCCAGCCCCGGTCGTACTCCCCGCCGCGCTCGGCTGGTTGCTCTGCGTCGGGGCGCTTTCCGTCGCACTCGTCGGCGTGGAACGCGACAACCCCATCGTTGCCGGGGTCGCTCTCATCGTCACGGTTCTTGCGGTCTTCCAGGTCGGGCCGAAGCTGCATCGCCTCTCCAAACGCTGGCTGGTCAAGGTTCCCGCGGGATGGGTCGTGCACGACGACGTGATCCTCGCGGAGAACCTGTTGTTGCGCACGCACCAGATCACCTCGATGTCTCCGGCATTGGCCTCGACCGAGGCTTTCGATCTCACCGGCTACACGACGGGTGTGCCGTTTGAGATCTCGCTGCGCGACACGATCGACGTGCGGCTGAGCGAACTCGGCGCACGACTCGCCAAGACGACCGACGTCGTACACGCACGAGCGTTGCTCGTGGCGCCGACGTCGGAGCCGACGAATTAAGCCGCTGGTCCGAGCGTTTTGCGCGCGTGGGTGCGCGCCTTCGACACCTTGCGACTGACGGTCTCGCGACGCAACCCGACGATCTTGGCGACCTCGCTCACGGTCATGTCGTGTCCGTCCACCAATGTCAACAGACGCATCTGCTCCGGAGTGAGCACTGCGGAGATCTTCTCGATCTGCTGCATGCACTCGATGTCGTCGACGTACCCTGCCGAGAAATCCGGAACGACTCCACCACTTGCATCGGTGATCACACCGAAATCCAGTGAACCGATGGTGCGCTCGTTGCGAGCTCCCTCACCGCGCTGAACTGCCTCACGACGGTGGTAGTCGTGACCGAGGTTGCGGATCGAACGACGTGCGAAGACGATCGGATCAGGATTCTTCGCCACGATCAAGTCGTACTTCTTGAGAAGTCGCAGGACCGCGAACGAGATCACGTCGTCAACGTCATGGCCGTTGACCGTGCGTCGGTTCGAGAGGATGCGCGAGAGTTCCGCGTGGTACGCCGTGACGTATGTGTCGCGGCTCATTGGGTGGATGGTGGTCATGTGGTCCCCTTTCAGGTCTCGGTCGGTGTTGGTAGCTGTGGTCATGTCCTGTGGGGACGAAGTGGATGGTCTTGCCTTGCCGGTGTGCTGGTTTGCGATGGCCTCCTTGGGGCTCATGGACGGGTTCGAGACCATAGCAGATGGATTTCCATTTGCAACTTTCTCGTCCCGTGTATTGGTCATATTGACTAGTATAGCACACGGTGTCACAAGGTAAGAAAATCCTTGTATTTATTGGGTTTGAGTGACCTTCCCACCCAAAATCAAAAAAATGAAGTTTTGAGTAGGGACGGTCCAGGCTCACTCGTCCCCCACGGCAGAGGGAGTTAACGGTAAAGTTACAGAAACGTCGACATCGTTCGTTTCCCTTGTACATCATGGATTTTGACCCCACCTCCCCGAACGACAAACCTGTTCCCAGTTTCCACGTAGCCGTCGATGTTGTCGCCCTGACCATTCGTCACAACCTGCTCCAGGTCGCCGTCGTACGCCGCAAAGGTGACACCTCGTGCATCGCCGACAAGTTGACTGGCATCGTCGCCGAGGTTCCTCGCGAGCCGTTCGATTATGCGCTCCCGGGTGGACTAGTCGGTTGGAAGTCCGAGAGCCTCGTGGATGCCGCTCGCCGTGAAGTAGATGAAGAGACGGGAATCAAGATCGGCGCCGACGACCTGGTCCAAATCGGTGCGTACGGTGACGTGGCCCGTGATCCACGCTCGAGTCGAACCGTGAGCGTCGCTTTCGTCGCGTTCAGTCCAGATTTCGCCTCCCCTCTTGCGGGCAGTGACGCCGCGTCGGCCGAGTTCATGGACGTAGTCGAGTTGTTGGCCGCACCGAACAGGCTTGAGTTCGACCATGCGCGAATGCTGCGTGACGCAATCCAGCGTGTGCGCCTCCTCATGGAGACGACGCCGATCGCCCTCAAGTTCTGTGAGGACGAGTTCACGATGAGCGAGCTGCGCCACGTGTATGAGGTGATGTTCCACCCTGCCTACAACCCCGATGCGGACACGTTGCGGTATGCAGACAGACTCCGCCGCGATACCGAGTGGAAGATGCTGCGCGACACCGAGCGCCAGATCGCCCGCATCTCACGCGCCGTCATGGAGAGCTCAGAGGAACTCGACCTTCCACTGAGCGACGTGCCGAT
>JALRJT010000170.1 GCA_023254985.1 Ilumatobacteraceae bacterium
CTGGCGCGCAACGCACGACCTGCGCGAGATCGTCTCCAGCGCATGGCGCTGGCACTCGAAGTAGGTGCGACGCGCGATTCTCTGGCGTAACGCAAAAGCGTCGCCACCCGAGGAACAATCCTCGAATGACGACGCTTGAGCGCGGGGTCTGGACTAACTAGCTCTTGCTCGGTGGATTGCCGAGATCGGCGATCGCCTGCGTGCGCACGGACTGTGCAGCGGAGACCGCATCGGTGAAGGCGACTTGCGCAGCCTGACGCGCGGCCTTCGAAGAATCAGCCTGGATTGCCGCCTTGCGGGCACCGATCGCAGACTTCACGGCATCGCGGTAGGCAACCTCGATCGTGCGACGAGCTTCGGCGTAGGCCTTGACCGCCGCCTTGAACTCCGGGGTCGCACCCTTCTTCGCGGTCTTCACATATTCCTTGAGAGCTGCGCGGTATTCACGGATGGCCGCGACGACAGCCTTGGTGGCCGCACCACGCGAACCAGCCTTCGGCGATACGACGGTGGTAGCAGTCGTCCCACTAGCATCCTCGGCGAGTACCGGGGATGCGCCGAACAGACCAATCGTGGCTACGGCAACGATCACTGCGACGGGGCGAATGGAACGTTTCATAGTTTTTCTCCTTGTGTGTGGTGAGGTGAACGTAGCCAACGAACTTGTGAGAATGCTGTGAATCACCGTGGACTTCCCTGAGAACCGAATGAGGTTGGATAGTTTGCTCAGTGATGACTGCACCGATCCTCGTCGTCGACGACGATCCCGCAATCTGCGACACGGTCGAAGATGCCCTCCACCTCGCTGGCCATGCCACGCTTCGCGCCTCAAATGGTGATGCGGCGCTCGAGATCATTCGCCACCAGCGAGTCTCCCTCGTCGTGCTCGACGTGAACATGCCCAAAGTGAGCGGATTCGATGTCCTGCGGAGACTTCGAGCACTCAAGGATGCAACTCCGGTGATCCTCCTCACTGCTCGAGACGATCGAAACGACGTCATCGAAGGATTCCGAGTCGGTGCCGACGACTACGTGACCAAACCATTCGGTCTCGAGGAACTCCTTCTGCGCATCGCCGCAGTCCTTCGGCGCACGACGGTGGCCACGACCGACGTGTTGCGCTGTGCCGGGTTGTCCATCGACCGTGACCGCCACATGGTCACGGTCGATAATTCGCCAATCGAACTCTCCCCGACCGAGTTCCGCCTCCTTGAATACCTGCTCGAGAATCAAGGGCGGGTGATGTCACGCGAGCAGATCCTCGATGCGGTCTGGGGAATCGACTTTGACTCCTCGACCACTGTCGTTGAAACGTTCATTTCCTATCTCCGTCGCAAGCTCGGACCGAGTGGCCCCAACTACATCAAGACCATTCGCGGTGTCGGCATCACCTTGCGAGAACCGACATGAGACTGAGCACACGAATCGCACTCGTCACGGGAAGCGTGCTCGTTCTCGGCGGAACGGCAATTGGTTGGTCAACGGCCCTCATCACCCGCAACAATTCGATCTCCGACGTCGATACGGCCCTCGCCGACTCACTCGCCTCGACTTCGCCGGACGATCCTTTCGGCATCGTGGAGATCGCCCAACGCAGTCCATATCCCCTCGCTGCATCGCTCGTCTTCGATGACAGCGCACCGATTCCCCTCGTCTCCCAATTCACCCGCGATGGGATTTCGTTGATGCCCGAGTTGACGACTGCCGACTTCGTCGCGGCCCAAGAATCTCCACGCAGCAAGTCGACCAGAGGTGGACTCGTGCGCGTCGTAACCATGTCGCTCGGTGATGGTGGCTGGCTCGCCATCTCATCGTCGGTGGAGTCGATCGAATCGCGGTACAGGAGCACGCTCGCACTTGCCCTCGGGGCATCTGCAGCGATCGCACTGCTCCTCGCGCTCGGCGTGTCGTGGGTCATCAGTCGTCAGTTCAGGCCACTCGGCGACCTCCTCGACTCGGTCCGTGAAATTGCCACTGGCACGTACGTTCGCAAACCCATTAGACGTCGTGCACCGCGGGAAATCAGCGAACTTGGCGAGTCACTCGATCTGATGATCGCCGAACTGAGCACGGCGATGGAAAATCGCATCGATTCGGAACGTCGTATGCGCGAGTTCCTCGGCGACACCGCACACGAGCTGCGCACTCCACTCACCGTCATTCGTGGTTACGTCGAGATCTTGCAGCGAGAGACGATCGTCGAGCCAGATGTGCGGAACCGGGCACTCGATCGCCTCGATAGCGAGTCACAGAGAATGACGAGGCTCATCAACGACCTCCTCCTACTCGCACAACTCAACGAGGCACCGAACGAGCCCGTGCAGTCAGTCGACCTCTGCGACGTCCTACACACCCACCTCGATGACCTCCGATCTCGAGATCCCGAGCGAGCGATCTCGTTCATGGCGCCAGAGTCGATGATCATCCAGGGTCGCCCTGACCTCCTCGAGAGGCTCATGGCTAACGTGCTCGCCAACGTCCAGCGCCACACACCGCCCACCGCGCCAGTCGAAGTCACCGCTTCGATGTCACACGACACCGCAACGATGACGATCGACGACGGCGGAAGTGGCATGAGCACCGAGATGCTCGAACGTGCGAACGAAGGTCTCGTGCGATTCGCTTCCGAACGCAATCGAAGTGCCGGTGGCTCGGGACTCGGTCTCCCGATCATGCACTCGATCGTGCGTCAGCACCGTGGAACGCTCGAGTTCTCTCACAGCCCTCTCGGCGGTGTGCGAGTGACGATCACGCTCGTAACGAAGTAGTTCGACCTACATCCCAGTGAGCGTGCGCTGACGATCCAACCAGCCGAGCAACATCGCCATCGCGCGTGGGTCATGACGCAAGCGATGTCCTGCACCTTGAATGATCTGTAGCTCTGCCCCGTCGCCGTAGGCCTTGGCGAGCACGCGCGAGTCTGCCGTCGGCACGACGTCGTCATCCGCTCCGTGCATCAAGAGCAACGGCCGTGGCGCATATCGCTTGGCAGTATCTGTGGGGCGAAAGCGTCGTAGCTCGCGCGACCATTCATCGAATGACGGTGGGAAACCAGCGCGACGAATCGTGCCGATCTCGCGCGAGTGTTCGAGGAAGCGTCGCGGTTGTGCGGCCCAGTCGTCGAAGTCTGCGCGCGCACCGAGCAACGCACACCCATTCACACGGGGGTCATCTGCTGCGACGCACAGTGCAAGCGAACCACCGGTGTTGTTCCCCACGAGCCAGATGCCGCTCGGCTGAGTTTCACTCACGATGTGGGAGATGGCGGCACGAAGGTCGTCCACCCAGCCCTGCATCGAAAAGTCGCCTTCGCTCGTTGCACATCCACGGAACGTGAACGTCATCGCGCTCCAGCCGAGTTCGTTGGCGACGCGATCGCACAACTCGGGGAACGATCCGGCCGACTGACGTGCATCGATGCCACCGCTCGGATAACCGTGGCAGAGCACCATCGCGGGGAGCGCCCCGGTCTTGCCAACAGGTTCAGCGAGGTATCGCGCGAGTGTGAGGCCCCCGGAGACGAACGAGCCGTTCACGCTGACCCTGCGTCGTTATCTATGCGCGCGGCTTGCGGTGACGACGCGATGCGCCTGGCTTGGCGAGCGTGTATCCGCGGTTGCGCGCCTCGGCGAGTGTGTCCGGTCCGAAACCGAGACCGACACCCTCTTCCACGATCTCGTTTATGACGGCCTCGTCGGTCCATTCATCCAGGTCATAGACCAACTGGGTGCGCTTGTCGCCCAAGAAACGGAAGTGTTCGAATCGGCTCGGTCGCTGCATGAGGCTCAAGGCTAGTCCGATACAGTCGGGCTCTAGTGAGCCAACAAGCGCCATCATCCACGCCCGAGCGCGTCGACTTCTACTTCGATCCCATCTGTCCGTACGCATACCAAACGTCGCTGTGGATTCGCGACGTGCGCCGACAGACCGGGCTTTCCATCACATGGAAGTTCTTCAGCTTGGAGGAGATCAACCGCCCCGAGGGCAAGAAGCACCCGTGGGAACGGGAGATCTCCTATGGCTGGACACCGATGCGCATCGGTGCATACCTGCGACGCAAGAGCATGGACTCCTGCGATAAGTGGTACGCCGCGATCGGCAAGGCACTCCACCTCGAAGGCAAGCGTCCCTACGAGCGCGACACCGCCCTCGAACTGTTGGCGTCGATCGGCGAAGAAACCTCCGTGTGGGACGCAGCACTCGGTGACCCGACGACGCACGACGAGGTGCGCAAAGACCACGAGCATGCCGTGAATGAGCTCGCCGGGTTCGGCGTGCCGATCATCGTCGCACCGGGCACGCGAGCAATCTTTGGGCCTGTCGTCCTTCCCCCACCGATGGGAGCCGAAGCACTCGAGCTGTGGGACATCACGTTGCGCTCAGCGAAGTTTCCGGGCCTGTATGAGATGAAGCGACCAAAGACGCCGAGCGATCTCCAACACATTGCCGAAGTGTTCAATCCCTACCTGCGTGGACGCGAATGGGAGACCATTCAAAAGCCCGCGCTCTGACCGAGGAGTCCACGATGAGACCGACCGCACTGATCGAGCTGATGAACAAGGCAATGGATGGCGTCACTGTCGCATTCGACGGCTTGACCGAGGAGCAGTGGTCAACGGCCACCGATTGTCCTGGCTGGGACGTGAAGGACAACCTCTCACACATCATCGGCACCGAACACTTCCTCATCGGCAAGACACCAACCTCGCACCGCGCACCGCAGTTCGATTACGTGAAGAACCCGATCGGCGAGATGAACGAAAACGAAATCGACGTGCGCCGACCACGCTCTGGCGCCGAGGTCTACGCGGAGTGGAAGCAGATCGCAAGCGAACGGGCACACCACCTCGCAACGGCAGACGATGCATACTTCGACACGCCGTGGCACATGCCGACTGGCCCTGGCACGCTCGGTGAGTTCCTTGCCATCCGTGTGCTTGACCTGTGGGTCCACGAACAAGACATCCGTCGCGCACTCGGCAAGCCTGGACATGAGTCAGGTCCTGTCGCTGAGCACACGATCGATCGACTCATTCGCACGCTGCCGATCGTCATCGGCAAGCGCGCGGCAACACCAGAAGGCGACACCGTCGTCATCGAGTTGACCGGCGGCGTCACGCGCACCATTCCGATCACCGTCGTCGACGGTCGCGCCAGGATCGTCGAGAATGAACCAGCGAATCCTCGTTGCACGATCACCATCGACTCGACGACGTTCCTCGCGCTCGCCACCGGTCGCGGAAATCCCGCGGACCATCTCGGTGGCGTCAACATGAGTGGCAACACCGAACTCGCGACTCGTGTCGTCATGCAGCTGAACATGATGATCTAGCACCGACGGGGCACTCATTAGGCTGAACCCCATGTCGGGAACGGTCAACTCCCCTGACGCCCTCGTTGTAGCTCTGCGCCAACTCGAGGCGCGCGACGCCGAACTCGGTGCACAGGCCGAAGCGCGGGTGCGCTCCCGTTACGGATCCTCGACCGATTCGTCGATGAGCGGGTACGACTTCGAACACTCCTACAGCCGCGATGCGCAGGCGACCTCGCGCATCGACTGGGTGCATCAGCCGTGGCTGCGTCCGATCCGCTTCGCCTACCGCCACCTCCCCAAGTCGGTTCGCTATCTCGTGAAGAAGGCCGCGAACTAGTGCGTCGCTTCGTCGTCGCGACCCCCGGAGCAGGGGTCACCACTCGAGAACTTCGCCGGACCGCCAACTCCCTCGTCGCCTCGAGCGAGCGACCACGCAACTGGATCGTCGTCGACTCGAGCGTCGCACAGGAAAAGGTCACGCGAATGCGCTCGTTGCGCACGGCGGCCATCGTCGTCTCGCGCGACGAACTCCCGATCCCCGAGGACGCCTGGGTGGTGTTTCTGCGCGCTGGAGATGCACTCGCAGGCGATGCACTCGAGACGATCAACGCCTTCCTCGATGCACATCCCGAATGCGAGTTCCTCTATGGCGACTCACACCACGGCAAGGCCAGCCAATTCGACGAGCCATCCGAGGTGATGCGTCCGGGTTGGTCACCCGAACGCCTGCGCTCGCACTGTTACGTCGGCAGCCTGTTATGCGTGCGAGCGGACGTGGTCGCTCGCTGCGGTGGCGTC
>JALRJT010000209.1 GCA_023254985.1 Ilumatobacteraceae bacterium
AGCGTGAGGGTCGTCGCCGTCGTTCAGCTCAATAAGTAAGGCCACATGTCCCGGATCGTCTTCACGCCCTCGGGCCTCGACGCAGAGGTCGCCGACGGCACGAGCGTGCTCGATGCCGCGCGCAAGCTCGGCGTCGACCTCGACTCGGTGTGTGGCGGTCGCGGCATCTGTGGTCGCTGTCAGGTGACCCCGAGCGTTGGCAGCTTCCCCAAGTGGGGAATCGAGGCCAAGGTCGAGTCGCTCACGCCTCCCGGTCAAGACGAGATTGACTATCGCGGCAAGCGCGCGCTCGTGGCGGGCAACCGTCTCGGCTGCATGGCCAAGGTGTGCGGCGACGTCGTCATCGACATTCCGGCGATGAGCCAGGTGCACAAGCAGATCGTGCGCAAGGACCTCGATCTCGGCGAGATCGTCGTCGATCCGAACTTCAGCCTGTATTACGTGAGCGTGCAGCAGTCCACGCTCGGCGATGGCGTGACCGCGATCGACGAGATTCGCACCGCAGTCGCCACCCAGCACCACCTCGACAAGCCGACGATCGCCAACCACGTGCTCGCCAGTGTCCATCGCGCGATTGAAAAGGGTGACGGGGGAGCAACCGTTGCGGTTCGTCGCGGCACGCCGGGTGAGATCGTTGCGGTCTGGCCGGGATTCGTCGACACCGCTTTCGGCATCGCCGTCGACGTCGGATCGACGACCGTGGCTGGCCACCTCATCGATCTCACGACCGGAGAGGTCGCCGCAAGCGCGGGCGTGATGAACCCGCAGATTCGTTTCGGCGAAGACCTCATGAGTCGCGTGTCGTACGTGATGATGAATCCGGGCGGCGACAAGGAACTGACCTCGGCGATTCGCACCTCGCTCAATCAGCTTTCTCTCGAGTTGTGCTCGAAGGCAAAGATCGCGACAACCGACGTGCTCGAGATCGTGTTCGTCGGCAACCCGATCATGCACCACATCTTGTTGGGTATCGACCCGACGCCGCTCGGTGCGGCACCCTTCGTGCTCGCCACCGATGAAGCGGTGAGTGGCGATGCGCGCGAATTGGGTCTGGAGTTACCGAACGCGTCGTATTACGTGGGTCCGTGCATCGCGGGCCACGTCGGCGCCGACACCGCCGGCGCAATCCTCGCCGAGGGCCCGCACCGTGGTTCATCGATGCAGTTGTTGATCGACGTCGGCACGAATGCCGAGATCGTGCTCGGTGACTCGACGCGTCAGTTCGCCGCATCGTCACCGACCGGACCAGCCTTCGAGGGCGCTCAGTTGTCGTGTGGTCAGCGCGCGACCGCCGGCGCGATCGAAAAGGTGCGCATCGACAAGGACACGCTCGAGCCACGCTTCAAAGTGATCGGCATCGTGCCGTGGTCGGATGAACCGGGATTCGACGATGCCGTCATCGACACGCCGATCACGGGCGTGTGCGGCTCGGGAATCATCGAAGTGATCGCCGAGATGTATTTGTCGGGCATCATCTCCCAAGATGGCGTCATCCAGGGATCGCTCACCGAGAAGACTGCACGCGTCGTCGCCGACGATCGCACGTTTTCCTACGTGTTGTATGAGCGCGGTGAGACGCGACTGTTGATCACACAGAACGACATTCGTGCAATCCAACTCGCCAAGGCCGCGTTGCGCGCGGGCATCGACCTCCTCGTCGAACACGCGGGCAACCCCGAGGTGTCCGACATCCGACTCGCCGGTGCGTTCGGTGCGCACATCGACCCCGTGTATGCGATGGTGCTCGGTCTCGTGCCCGACTGCCCGGTTGGTGGCGTGCGCTCGGTCGGCAATGCCGCCGGAGTGGGTGCTGCCAAGGCGCTGCTGTCGCTTGCCCAGCGTCGTGAGATGGAAGCAGCCGCCAAGACCGTGACGAAGATCGAGACTGCGACCGAGCCGAGATTCCAGGAGCTGTTCGTGTCCGCGATGGCGTTCCCGCACGCCACGGCCGAAACCCCCAACCTGGCAGGGGTCGTGACCCTGCCCCCACGAATCGAATCCGCCGGCGGTGACGCAAGTCGCGAGGGCCGACGCAGGCGACGAAGTTCGTGACTGTGTGAGAATGGGAAGCGCAACAAGGGGCAGGACATGAGCGACCAAGAGCGACATCGCAAGAGTGGTGGGCGAGCGGCCCGTCAGGCGACCCGCCGGTCTGCCGGCGCGCAGCGCGAGGCCTATCTCGTGCGCAAGATCAAGCCGTACGAGCTCGCGAGCGACGAAGTCCTCGAACTGCTCGAACACAACGCCGACACGATCCTCGAAGAGATCGGTGTCGAGATCCGCGACTACCCGAGCGCAATCGAGCGCTTCAAGAACGCTGGCGCACACGTCGACGGCACGCGCGTGCGATTCCCACGCGGCATGTGTCGCTCGATCATCCAGGCGAGTGCACCGCGTGAGTACACCCAGCACGCACGCAATCCGCTGAACAACGTGCGCATCGGAGGAGATGCGACGGTGTTCGCACCGAACTCCGGGTCGCCGTTCGTGCACGACCTCGACAACGGTCGTCGCTATGCGACCATTGCCGACTTCCAGAACTTCGTCAAGTTGTCGTACATGTCGCCCTACATTCATCACTCGGGTGGCACGGTGTGCGAGCCGGTCGACATTCCGGTGTCCAAGCGACACCTCGACATGGTGTACTCGCACATCAAGTACTCCGACAAGGGTTTCATGGGTTCGGTGACGGCAGGTGAGCGCGCACAAGACAGCGTGAACCTCGCGCGCATCGCCTTCGGTGGCGACCTCGCCGACCGCACCGTGATGACGAGCCTCATCAACGCGTCGTCGCCACTCGTGTGGGACGCCACGATGCTCGCCTCGGCCGAGGTGTATGCAGAGAACAATCAGGCCTGCATCATCACGCCGTTCATCCTCGCGGGAGCGATGGCACCGACGACGTCCGCCGGCGTCGTGTCTCAGACCCTTGCCGAGTCACTCGTTGGCATGGCGTTCTGCCAGTTGGTGCGCCCTGGTGCGCCGGTGATCTTTGGTTCCTTCGCCAGTTCGATGTCGATGCTGACCGGGGCACCGACGTTCGGCACGCCGGAGCCCGCGATGGTGCTCTACACCGTCGCGGCGCTCGCGCGCAGGCTCGGCGTTCCGTTCCGCTCTGGTGGATCGCTGTGCGCTTCCAAGTTGCCCGATGCGCAGGCTGCATACGAAAGCGCCGCGACGCTCATCCCGACGATCATGGCGGGAACCAACTTCGTGTTGCACTCGGCCGGTTGGCTCGAGGGTGGTCTTGCGATCGGGTACGAGAAGTTCATCTTGGATTGCGACCAGCTCGGCATGATGATGACGTTCGGCAAGGGCTTGGACGCCACCGACAACGGCCAAGCAATGAGTGCGTTCCAGGAAAACGAGCCAGGCCAACACTTCCTCGGCACCGCGCACACGCTCAGCAACTTCGAGACCGCGTTCTATCGTTCCGACACCGCCGACAACAACAGTTACGAGCAGTGGGTCGAGGACGGCAGCCAAGATGCGGCCACGCGCGCGAATCGCCTGTGGAAGGAACGACTCGCCGGATACGAACCACCTCCGCTCGATGACGCCATCGACGCGGAATTACAGGATTACATCACCAAGCGCAAGGCTGAACTGCCAGACACGTTCGGCTGATGCGCACCCCACGACACTGAACGGAGAACACCCATGAGCCTCTTGACCTCGATTTTCGGATCGTCCAAGGCGAGCTATTCACCCGAGGCACGCGAACTCGTCGCGCACATGCGCTACGAGCTCATCCCGCTGAAGAGCCTCGATCAAGCGATCGCCGACCTGCCGCATGGCGCACCGGTGTCGGTGACGTGCTCGCCGGTGAAGGGCATTGCGACCACGCAGCAGTTGTGCGAACAGCTCGTGGCCAAGGGTCACAACGCCGTCCCGCACTTCGCCGCCCGTCTCGTGGAGGGCCCGGAGCATGCCGCAAAGCTCGCCGAATGGGTGCGCGCGCAGGGGATCAAGGAAGTGTTCATCATCGGTGGCGACGCCGAGACCCCACCGCACTATCAATACGCACTTCCGTTCATGCGCGACTTCCTGGATGCCAA
Organism: Ilumatobacteraceae bacterium; assembly: GCA_023254985.1. Taxonomy (GTDB): domain Bacteria; phylum Actinomycetota; class Acidimicrobiia; order Acidimicrobiales; family Ilumatobacteraceae; genus UBA3006. Next base: position 4,059 of record JALRJT010000209.1, read on the forward strand.
CCCAGGCATCGAGACGCTCGCCTTCGGCGCGTATCCGGACGGACATGCCACGATCTCGAACAAGGACCTTCACGAGGCGATCCACGAGAAGCAGAAGCTGATCGAATCGAAGGGCATCAAGCCGCTTGCCTCGACACAGATGTGTTTCGATGCGGCGAAGGTCCGCTCGTGGTTGAAGGAAGAGCGCGCAGCGGGTTTCACCGCGCCGATCAACCTAGGTCTCCCGGGTGTCGTCGATCGCGCCAAGTTGATGACGATGGGCATGCGCCTCGGCATCGGCCAGTCGATGCGCTATCTGTCGAAGAACAAGTCCACGATCACGCGGATGTTCGCACCGGGCGGATACGACCCGACCAAGCTGTTGAACGACCTCGCCCGCGACGCGCAGTCGCTGCGCATCCAGGGCATCCACTCATTCACGTTCAACAACGTCGCCGACACCGCCAAGTGGGCGCAGGCGATTTTGGACGGTGACCAGTGACCCAGGTTCCATCTTCGACCGACGTCGTCATCATCGGCGGCGGCGTGATGGGCGCCTCGATCGCACTCGAATTGTCGAAGAACGGTCGCAAGGTCGTCGTCATCGACAAGGGTGGCGCGCCGGGTGCGGGCTCGACGAGTGCGTCGTCGGCGATCATTCGCTTCACGTATTCAAACTTCAACACCATCCTGATGGCCTGGGAGGCTGCTCAGTATTGGTACAACTGGAACGACTTCGTCGGCGTCGACGACCCCGACGGCATGGCCAAGTTCGTGAAGACCGGTTACCTCGTGTTTCTGACCGAGGGCTACGACGGCGTGCGTCAACGCGAGTTGTGGGACCAGTTCGGCATTCCCTATGAGGTGCTGAGCCCAGAAGAGGTGCGCAAGCGTTGGCCGGCCTTCGAGACGGGCAAGTTCTATCCGCCGAAGTCGATCGAGGATCCTGCATTTGCCGACGATCCCTACGACCAGTTGTCGGCACTGTTCGATCCGTTGAGCGGATTCATGGACGACCCGATGCTCGCCGCACACAACCTCGCACACGCAGCCAAGTCGCACGGCGCAGAGTTCTTCTTCCACAAGGAAGTGTCCGGCATCACGAAGTCTGGTGGCCAGGTCACTGGCGTGACGCTCGCCTCGGGCGAGACCATCTCGGCCCCGATCGTGATCAATGCGGCTGGCCCGCATGCGGCCAAGATCAACCGTCTCGCGGGTGTGTACGACGAGATGAAGGTGCACCACCAGCCCTTGCGACAGGAAGTGTTCTCGCCGCCGGCACCGGTTGGCTTCCGTTTGGAGGACAACGCCCCGATCGTGGCGGATCTGGACCTTGGTCAGTACTTCCGTCCACACATGGGTGATCTGTTGAACGTTGGCACCACCGAGCCGGCCTGCGACCCACTGCACTTCATCGAGGACGCCGATGACTGGAACGACCAGGTCACCGTCGAGTTCTTCGAGCGTGTGATGTTGCGTCTTGCACGACGCCTGCCCGACTTCGGTATCCCGCTCAAGTTGCTCGGCATCGGCGCGCTCTACGACGTCACCGACGACTGGATCCCGCTGTATGACAAGTCCAGCCTGAACGGCTTCTTCATGGCGTGTGGCACGAGTGGAAACCAGTTCAAGAATGCGCCGCTCGTCGGCAAGTTCATGCGCATCCTGATCGAAGCCCAAGAACAGGGCATCGACCACGACGTGACGCCACTCGAGTTCGTCGGTGAAGCGACGGGCAAGGCGATCAACCTCGGGGCATTTTCGCGACTTCGTTCCGAAGCCGTGACCGCCGGAAACGTGATGGGCTAGCGTTCGCACCGTGCGAACGAGCCTGCAAGACCTCCTCGCACTAGGCCGTCCGCTCCTCGCCGACGGCGCCACGGGCACGAACTACTTCAAGGTCGGTCTCGAATCCGGTGAACCACCCGAGTTTTGGATCACCGATCATCCCGAGCGCGTCGTCGATCTGCACCGACAGTTCGTCGAGGCCGGTGCCGACATCATCCTCACCAATACCTTCGGCTGCAACCGGCATCGCCTGAAGCTGCACAACGCGCAAGATCGCGTGCATGAACTTGCTTCGGGCGCCGCTCGACTTGCGCGCAGCGTCGCCGATGCGGCCACGCGACCCGTCGTCGTTGCGGGTTCCATCGGACCGACGGGGGAGCTGTTCGAACCACTCGGCGCGCTCACGCACGACGAGGCGGTGGATGCATTCGCCGAGCAGATCGAAGGCTTGAAAGCAGGTGGCGCAGACGTTGCGTGGATCGAGACGATGTCTGCACCAGAGGAGATGCGGGCAGCTGCGCAAGCCGCGATTCGCGTTGACATGCCGTACGTGTGCACGATGAGCTTCGACACCGCGGGTCGCACGATGATGGGCCTCGCCCCGAACACGCTCGCTGCCCAGTTCGCCGAAGTACCCGTTGCGCCACTGGCGATCGGGGCCAACTGCGGAGTTGGGGCGAGCGACATCTTGGTCTCAGTGCTCGAGATGGCGGGGTCACCCAACCCGATCGTGAGCAAGGGCAACTGCGGAATCCCCAAGTTCGAGGGCACGACCATCACGTACTCGGGAACGCCCGAGTTGATGGCCAGGTACGCACGCTTAGCGGTGGATGCTGGCGCCCGAATCATCGGGGGGTGCTGTGGTACGAGTCCCGAGCACTTGCGGGCGATGGCGGACTCGCTTCGGGGATATGAGGCCGGCTCGCCGCCCTCGGTCGAGGTCATCGTCGAGGCCATCGGGCCCTTGACCAACAAGGCTCCGAGCGCTGACTCGGGTACATCCGGTCGCCGTCGGCGGGGCTGAACAATTTAGTAATCACTCGTCGAGGGTGTGCTACCGTATCGCCTACGGGCAGGGGGCTCGTGGCGGACTTTCGTCCGTGGCTACTTAGGGGGTAAGTGTTCATGGAACAGCACGAGTTGATCTCGGCGGAATTCACCCGCCGACGTTTCATCAAGGGTGCCGGAGCTGCGGCAGTTGCGGTCGGCGTCATGGGTACCTCGACAGGTATCGCATCGGCGGCCAAGGTGGCAGCACCCAAGAAGGGCGGAACGCTGAAGCTGGGCGTCGTTGGAGGTGCAAACGACCTGTTCGATGCACAGTACATCGTCGCCAAGGCCGACCAAGCTCGCACCTTGTCAACGTTTGAGACGCTCATGACCTTTGACTCGAAGTTCGCGCCACAAACGAAATTCGGTCTTGCGGAGTCGGCCAAGGCGGTCAGTCCGACCAAGTACATCGTCAAGATTCGCAAGGGTGTCAAGTTCCACGATGGCACGCCCCTGACGTCAGCCGACGTCGTGGCTTCGTATCAGCGTTTGCTCGATCCGTCGAAGTTGACAACCGGCAAGCCGCTGCGCACGTTCCTCAACAACGCGGGAGTGGTTGCCACCGACTCGCACACCGTTGAGTTCAACCTGCTCCTTCCAAACGTGGACTTCATCGCGACGCTCGCGGGATACACCTACGCAATTGCCAAGAAGGGGTACGACGGAAAGACCCAGATCGGCACGAGCGCATACAAGCTCGTGAGTTTCACGCCAGGTCGTGAGAGCACTCACACACGATTTGACGGATATTGGAACAAGTCCACGCAGTTCTTGGACAAGGTTCAGATCATCGACTTCGCCGATAAGACCGCACTCGTCAACGCACTCGTCGCCAAGCAGATTGATGCTGCCGTGGACGTGCCGTTCGAGCAGTGGCAGACGATCAAGTCGAAGAAGTATCTGACCGCGATTGAGAATTCTGCTGGTGCATGGTTGGCGATGTGCATGCGCATCGACATCAAGCCGTTCGATGACAACAATGTCCGCCAGGCAATGCGTCTGATCGTCAACCGTAAGCAGATGGTCAAGCAGGTGTTGAATGGCCACGGCAAGATCGGTAACGACCTTTATGGCTACATCGACGAGTTCTACAACGCCAACAACTTCAAGCAGCGTGAACAGGACATTCCTGCAGCATTGGCGCTGCTCAAGAAGTCTGGTTACTCAAAGTCCAATCCACTCAGGGTTGAACTCACCGCACCAGATGACACGGGTGGTCTCGTGCTCATGATCCAGGCGTTCGCAGAAATGGCCAAGAAGACTGGCGGCGTGGTTATCGTCGATGCAAAGGTCATCGATGGTGGCACCTACTGGTCGGCGAAGGGTCAGTACATGAACACCGGTTTCTACACGACTTACTGGTCGCCGCGTAACTACCTCGCACAGGTCGCCGCGTCGATGGATGTGTACCCGGAGCTCAAGTGGCCACCAGCAAACAGCTCCTTCCGTAAGGACTACGAGAAGGCGGTCGGTCTCAACAACAAGGCCAAGCGAAAGGCCGTCGTTGCCAAGATGCAGAAGGAGGAGTTCGAAAAGGGCGGTTACATCATTCCGTTCTTCAACAACTTCGCTGATGCGTTCTCGACCAAGTTGAAGGGCGTGGACACAAGTCCAAGCCAGCTCAACATGGGTTACTACGGTCACGGGTTCCAGGGCTGGTACTTGGCCTAAGACTCGTTACCACCGAGGCATTGAGAACTGCCGCCCGCTTCGGCGGGCGGCAGTTCTATAACTGGGAAAGTTTGGGGGATTGTGAAGGGATACATCGCACGCTTCTTGGTGAAGCGCCTTGCGCTGGGGTTGGCGACGCTCTTTGTGGTGTCTCTCCTGATCTTCCTCATTACCCAAGCGCTGCCATCAGACCCGGCAGAAGCAATGCTTGGTCGCGAGGCGACACCAGAAGCGCTCGCTGCGTTGCGTGCGCAGTTCGGGCTGGACAAGCCCGTTTACCAGCAGTATTTCAACTGGTTGGGTGGGGTGTTCACCGGTGACCTGGGCGAGTCGTTCGCCACGATGATGCCAGTCAAGGACCTGATCGCGCCGCGTATTGGAGCGTCGTTCTTCCTGTTGCTCCTTGCCGCCGCTGGGTCAATCCCGATCTCCATCGTCATCGGTTCATACGCTGCCCTCAAGCGCGACAAGAAGTTCGACACGTCGTCATCGATGGCCACACTGATCCTTGCGGCGCTCCCCGAATTCGTCGTCGGCACCGTGCTGACGGTGCTCTTTGCGACGACGGTGGTGCAGTGGTTGCCAGCCGTCACATACCTCGCTCCTGGTGAACCGCCGTGGTCAGACATGGCGGGTCTCACGTTGCCCGTGTTGACCCTTGTCATCTCGGTGACTCCATATGTTGCTCGCGTGATGCGCGCAGCCATGGTCGAGGTGTTGGAGAGCGACTACATCGAGATGGCGCGACTCAAGGGAATGGATGAGCGCACGGTGTTGTGGCGTCACGCGATTCCGAACGGCATCGGTCCGAGCTTGCAGGTGATTGCCTTGAACCTCGCGTACCTTGCGGGTGGCGTGATCATCGTCGAGCGGCTCTTCAACTATCCAGGCCTTGGTACGGCACTCGCTGATGCGGTGCGCTCGCGTGACATGCCGGTCGTTCAGTTTCTCACGTTGTTGATCGCGACGGTCTATGTCGTGACCAACCTGCTCGCCGACATCGGGACCGTGCTCGTCACGCCGCGACTTCGAACGAGGCTGAAGTGAACGCCGTAGTCGAGCAAGTGACTGTCGAGCGTCCGCCATCGCTCATTCGTCAAGCGCTGAAATTGCGTCGCACTCAGATCGGTATCACCATTGCCACGCTCATAGCAGTGATCTCAATCCTCGGGCCGTTCGTCGCACCATTCGGATCGACCGAGTTCGTTGACTCACCGAACCTCATGAGCGTGCCCGGAACTGTGTTCGGTACCGACTACTTCGGCCAGGACGTGTTCTCCCGTTTCTTGTTCGGCGGGCGATCAATCCTCTTGCTCGCGCTTGCTGCGACCTCGATTGGTATCGTGCTCGGAACCACGTTGGGGTTGATCGCGGCCTACAACCGGGGGCGTCTGGATGAGGTGATCATGCGCACGCTTGACGTCATCTTGTCGTTCCCGCAGGTGCTGTTGTCGCTGCTGGTCATCTCAATGTTCGGTCCGAGCAATCTGCTCATCATCCTCACCGTCGGACTCTCTACCACGCCGCGAATCGCCCGCATCATCCGTGGCGCGGCGGTGCCCGTCGTGGAACGTGACTTCATTGCCGCCGCCGAGGCGCTCGGCGAATCGCGTCGTCGCGTGATCTTCGCCGAGGTGTTACCGAACGTCACGTCGTCGCTGTTGGTCGAAGTGAACCTGCGACTCACCTACAGCATCGGTGGCATTGCGTCGCTCGCGTTCCTCGGTTTCACACCGAACCCGAATTCGGCGAACTGGGGTCTCATGATCCAGGAGAACCGCGTGGCGTTGACCGAGCAGCCATGGGGTGTCGTGTTGCCGACGGTGGCACTCGCGCTCCTCACCATCGGCACGGGACTCATCGGTGACGGTCTGTCGCGAGTGTCCGCCGGTATCGATCGTGGAGGCAAGGGTGAGTAAGGGGCTCTCGATCACCAACCTGCGACTGAACGTCGCAGCCACCGGCAACGACATCGTCGACGAGGTCACGCTCACCGTCGAGCCGGG
>JALRJT010000069.1 GCA_023254985.1 Ilumatobacteraceae bacterium
GAGCACGTCAACATCGTCGCGTGTAACACGTTCACGGGGGCTGATCGTGTCGCCAAGATGAGATTCGAATTCGAGTTTGCTGACCCGAGCCACTTGCAGTCGGTACTTCGAACCATCAAGCGCATCGATTCGGTGTACGACGCATATCGAGTCATGGCTGGAGATCATCCAGCGTCTAATCTTCATACGTGACCGCCTTCAGCACGAGCCCCGGAACGCGAGACATCCTCGCCCCGGACTCCGAGCGCTGGAGGGCCTTCCAGAACGTGTTTGCCGAGGTTGCCCTCGCGTCCGGATATCGCTACATCATCCCGCCGATGTTCGAGGACCTCGGAGTGTTCCTCCGGCTTGGAGAAGCGACGGACGTTGTCACCAAGGAGATGTACGACTTCGAGGACAAGGGTGGTCGACGCATCGCATTGCGACCGGAGCAGACGGCAAGCGTGTGCCGCGCGTTCGTCGAACATCGGCCAGTCACGCCATGGAAGGTGTGGTATGCGGGTCCGAACTTCCGTTATGAAAAGCCACAACAGGGCCGCTATCGCCAGTTCGATCAAGTAGGAGTAGAGGTTCTGGGCGTCGATGATCCCCATCTCGATGCTGAGGTGATCGCTCTCGCTGACGAGTTCTACCGTCGACTGGGCCTGCGGAAAGTGGAGTTGGCGATCAATTCACTCGGTGACGCGGGCGATCGTCAACGGTATGCCGACGCACTGCAGGCGTATTTCACCGCGCACAAGGCGTCGCTCAGCGCAGAGTCACAGACGACGCTGGCGAAGAATCCGCTGCGCGTTCTCGACTCGAAGCGTAAAGAAGATCAAAGTGTCATCGCCGGTGCGCCGAAGATCGAAGAGTTCCTCAGTCCGGCTGCGAGTGAGCACTTCGCTGAGGTCAAGCGTTCGTTGACGGGTCTCGGTGTTTCCTTCACCGTCAACGAGCGTCTCGTGCGTGGGCTCGACTATTACCGGCGCACGACTTTCGAGTTCGTCAGCACCGCGCTGACGGCAGCACACACCGCAATCGGTGGTGGCGGTCGATATGACGGTCTCGTGGAGGAACTTGGTGGACCGGCAACTCCCGGGATCGGATTCGCACTCGGGCTCGATCGCACGCTGCTTGCATGTGACGCCGAGGGTGTGTTTCCTGCGCCGAACGGGGATGTGTCGGTGTTCGTGGTCGACACCACCGGTGGTTCGCATGCCACGAGGTTGTGTCGGGTGTTGCGTGGCGCAGGAATCTCCGCCGATCGCGCCTTCGATGGTCGCTCGATGAAGGCGCAGATGAAGGCCGCGGACCGCAGTGGGGCGAAGATCGCGCTCATCGTTGGCACGAATGAGGTCGAATCTGGCTCTATCGTGATGCGGTCGCTGTCGAGCGGCGAGCAGACCACGATTGCCCATGGCGACGCGGTTTCCGCCGTGACTCAGCTGCTCGCGAACCAAGGAAGTTGACCTCACGATGACCAGCAAGAAGCCTTCAACCGTCGAATCCACGACCATGCGCACGCACCGCTGTGGCGACCTTCGGGCATCACACGTGGGGGAGACCGTGACTTTGTGTGGTTGGGTGGCACGGCGTCGCGAGCACGGAGAGCATCTCGCATTCGTCGACCTGCGCGACTACACGGGAGTGGTGCAGTGCGTCGTGGACAACTCCGCCGACGTACGTAGCGAGTGGGTCGTGCAGATCACGGGGACCGTCCAGCGTCGTCCCGACGGCACCATCAACAAGAACCTCGCCACTGGCGAGGTGGAGCTGTCGAACTGCTCGGTCGTCGTGTTGAATGCAGCAGAGGCACCACCGTTCCCAATCGACCAACGTGCCGACGAAGTCGATGAAAACGTGCGTCTCAAGTATCGCTATCTGGATATCCGCCGTGAGCGCATGCAGCGCAACTTGCGGATTCGCAGCAAGGTGAACTCCGCGATTCGCACCGCGATGGAGCGACAGCACTTCGTCGAAGTGGAGACTCCATTCCTGATGCCGAGCACGCCCGAGGGCGCGCGTGAGTTCCTCGTCCCGTCACGCAAGGAACCTGGTTCTTTCTACGCGCTTCCGCAGTCTCCGCAGTTGTGGAAGCAGTTGTTGATGGTCGCAGGAATCGACCGCTACTACCAGATTGCTCGCTGTCTGCGCGACGAGGACCTCCGTGCGGATCGTCAATACGAATTCATGCAGCTCGATGCCGAGATGAGTTTCGTGACCAAAGACGACGTGTTGGCTGCGATCAGTGAGGCAGTCATGGACGCCGCTGAAGCGGTCTTGGGGGAGCGACCGGCTCCAATCGAGCGCATCACGTGGCACGACGCGATGAACCGTTTCGGTGTAGACAAACCCGATCTTCGTTTCGGAATGGAGCTCGTCGACGTAACGGCGGTGTTTTCGGCCACTGAGTTCAAGGCGTTCTCCTCGGCCGAGTGCATCAAGGCGATACGTGTCGAGGGTGTGAAGTATCCGGAGGCAGCCGCATCTGGTCGCAACAAGTTGGACGCATTGACCGATCGCGCCAAGCAGCTCGGTGCCAAAGGACTCGTGTGGATGAAGGTCGGTGCGGACAAGGCGCTCGAGTCGCCGGTTGCCAAGTTCCTCTCCGATTCGGAACGGTCAGCGCTTGTCGACGCGCTCGGCGCGGTCGAAGGGGATCTCTTGCTCCTCGTGGCAGACACGTGGTCAACGACGTGTGAGGTGCTCGGACAATTGCGCAACGACCTTGGTCGACCACCAGTGCACGAGGGCCCGTATCGCTACGTATGGGTGATTGACTTCCCGCTATTCGTCGGCATCAGTGCCACGACTGGCAAGCCACAGCCTGGGCACCACCCGTTCTGTCAACCTCACCCGGATGACATCGAACGCCTGGAGAGTGACCCGATGAGCGTTCGTGCTCAGGCGTACGACCTCGTATTAAATGGCTGGGAGCTTGGTTCGGGATCAATTCGAATCCATGACCCGGAGATGCAGCGACGCGTATTCCGCCAACTCGGAATCAGTGACGAAGACGCAGACCGTCGTTTCGGATTCTTCCTCCAACCGTTCAAATTCGGTGCACCACCGCACGGTGGATTCGCCTTCGGTACGGACCGACTCGTCGCGATCCTCGCTGGCGAGGAAAACATTCGAGAGGTCATCGCATTCCCGAAGACGCAGTCGGGGAGTGACCCGATGACGAACGCTCCGACGCAGGTGAATCCCACCCAGTTGCAGGAACTCGGAATTCGCACGCTGCCACCGCCCGCGAAGAGCTGAGTCTCTCGCGATGGCGCGCGCAGACGATCTTTTCACCGCGGTAGCAGAAGAACGTCTTCGCGATCAGGCACCTCTCGCGGCTCGTCTTCGCCCGCGCACCCTTGATGAGATCGTCGGACAGGAGCATCTCGTCGCGCGCGGTGCGCCTCTGCGTTCGCTGATCGAGGCCGATCGGTTGTCATCGGTCATCTTCTGGGGTCCGCCTGGAACCGGTAAGACGACACTTGCTGAAGTGGTCGCGTTGTCGACATCACGCGAGTTCGTGCGGTTGTCTGCCGTGACGTCCGGTGTGAAGGACGTGCGTCAAGCGATTGATGAGGCGAGTGAACGTCGGGCGATGCACGGTCGGGGAACGATCGTCTTCGTGGATGAGATCCACCGATTCTCGACCTCGCAGCAGGATGCGTTATTGCCGAGCGTGGAGGGCGGCGTCATCACGCTGATCGGAGCCACCACCGAAAACCCGTACTTCGAAGTGAACGCCCCTCTACGCAGTCGAAGCACGCTCTTTCGTCTCGAACCACTCTCGACGGAGGCGATCGCCAAACTGATTGGGCGCGGACTCGTTGCGGAGGGTGCCACCGCCACGCCAGAGGCGATGGAACTTCTCGTCTCGCGTGCAGGTGGCGACGGTCGCCAGAGCTTGACCGCCCTCGAAGTCGCATGTGCACTTGCTGGAGATGGGACCGTCGAAGTGCGCCACGTCGAGGCGGCACTCGGGGTGAGCGCGATGCGTTACGGGCGCGATGATCACTACGACGTCGTCTCGGCATTCATCAAGAGCATTCGTGGAAGTGATCCGAGTGCGGCGGTGTTCTGGCTTGCCCGCATGCTGGAAGCAGGGGATGATCCGCGATTCATCGCGCGTCGGATGGTGATTGCCGCAAGCGAGGACATCGGAATTGCAGATTCACAGGCCCTCGTCGTTGCGGTCGCAGCGGCGCAGGCGGTCGAACACGTTGGGTTGCCAGAGGCTCAGTTGAACTTGGCCCATGCGGCCGTCTATCTCGCGCGCGCCCCGAAGTCCCCGATTGTGTCGCGGGCGATCTGGACCGCGCGAAGCGACATCCGTCAGGGCGTCGATGTCGAGGTGCCAGCGCATCTGCGCGATGCGCATTATGCAGGGGCCAGCGAACTCGGGCACGGAACCGACTACGTCTCTCCCCACGACGATCCAAAGGTGGAACAGGACTACCTTCCTGCGCACACTGAAGGTCGACCTCGTCGCCAAGATCCGTACGTGTCGGACGACGATGGGGTGGTGTGATCGACGGAGGTTGAGCGATGTTCAAGCGACTGTTTTGGTTCGTGATGGGTGTGCTCGCGGGCGTGTTCGGGCTTCGCTACGCCAAGAACAAGGCAAAGGATGCCGCCGCGGACTTCAGCGTCGCTGATCTCGCGACTGATCTCTTCGGGTTGTTGGTGAAGTTGGTGAATTACGTCGTCGATCTCGTGCGCGAAGTGATGACCAAGACCGATCAGTCCGGCACGCCACGAAACTAGACTTTCCCAAATGGCCGGGCGAGGGAAGATCACGAGCGCAAATCAGCTGCGCGAGGCGTTCCAGGGCTTCTTCGTCGATCGCGGACACACCCTCGTTCCATCGGCGAGCCTGATTCCACACGACCCCACGGTGCTGTTCACCGTGGCTGGCATGGTGCCCTTCAAGCCGTATTTCGTCGGTGATGAAGTCGCACCCTACAAGCGTGCGGTCAGCGTGCAGAAGAGCGCGCGTGCTGGTGGCAAGCACAACGATCTCGACGACGTCGGTCGCACCAAGCGACACCTCGTGTTCTTCGAAATGATGGGCAACTTCAGTTTCGGTGACTACTTCAAGGCCGATGCGATTCCGTGGTCATGGGAATTGGTCACCGAGGTCTTCGGTTTTGACGGAGATCGCCTGTGGATCACCGTCCATGACAGTGACGATGAGGCCGAGGCAATCTGGCACGAGCAGGTTGGTGTGCCGATTGATCGCATTCAGCGACTCGGAGACAAGGACAACTTCTGGCAGATGGGCGAGACCGGTCCATGCGGACCGTGCTCGGAGATCCATATTGACCGTGGGCCGGCGTTCGGTCCCGACGGTGGTCCATTGCATGACCCGCACGGAGACCGCTTCCTCGAGTTCTGGAATCTCGTATTCATGCAGTTCAACCAGGACAAGGACGGTTCGCGTACGCCGCTGCCGAAGCCCTCGATCGACACGGGTGCAGGTCTCGAGCGCATCCTTGCATTGATGCAAGGAACCGACTCGGTGTGGGAGACCGATGTGCTGTTCCCGCTCATTGAGCAGGGTCAATCACTGACGTCCAAGAAGTATCTTGCTGGCAACTACGAGGATCGTGACAGTTTCAGTCTTCGCGTGCTTGCTGAACATGCCCGTTCGGCGACCATGCTGGTAAACGACGGGGTCTTCCCGTCGAACGAGAACCGTGGTTACGTGCTTCGACGCATCATTCGCCGCGCCGTGCGACACGCCTACCTGCTCGGCACGGAAAAGCTCGTCATGCCGTCGCTGTCTTCGACGGCGATCGAGATTATGCAGGCCGCGTATCCAGACTTGAAGACCAATCGTGACTTCATCCTTGGTGTGCTCACGAAGGAAGAGGAACGATTCCGTCAAACGCTGAAGACGGGGGTGTCGATTCTCGAAGACGAACTCGGATCAGGAACCAGGACGTTGTCGGGAAGCTCGGCATTCTTGTTGCACGACACCTACGGGTTCCCCCTCGAGTTGACCCAGGAGATTACACAGGAACGCGGCGTCGAAGTCGATGTCGAGGGCTTCGAACGAGAGATGAAGTCTCAGCGCGAACGCGCCAAGGCCGCCCGCAAGGGTGTGCAAAACGACGAGGAAGCAACCGCAGTGTTCCGTGATGTCGTCGAACGGCACGGAATCACCAACTTCGTGGGCTACGACGACGATTCATCCGAGGCGATCATCCTGGAGATCGTTGAAGTTGCAGGAAATGATGAGTTGCTCGACGTCGTCCTCGACACGACACCGTTCTACGCAGAAAGTGGTGGTCAGGTCGGAGATACCGGCACGATCACGACGGAGACAGGTTCACTCGTCGTCCTCGACACCACCTTTGCTCTGCCAGGGCTGCGACGCCATCGTTGTCGCGTGGAGTCCGGAACGGTGATGCCTGGTCAGCGGGCGCGTGCAGAGATCGATGTCTCCGCTCGCAATGCCACGCGGCGAAATCACACCGCCACACACGTCTTGCATTGGGCGTTGCGACAGGTACTGGGTGAGCACGTGAAGCAGGCAGGGTCACTCGTTTCTCCGGAACGTTTGCGTTTCGACTTCAGTCACTATGCGCCGGTGTCTGCAGACGAGATCGAACGAATCGAGCGTCTCGCCAACGGTCAGGTGCTCGACAACTCGGCCACCCAGGCATACGAAACGTCGAAGGACGAAGCGACCGCAGACGGAGCCATTGCGTTCTTCGGCGACAAGTACGGAGACCGCGTTCGAGTGCTACGTGCCGGTGCATCTTTCGAGTTGTGCGGCGGTACCCACGTGCGTGCGACTGGCGACATCGGAACGATCAAGATCGTCTCCGAGTCTTCGATCGGGTCGAATTTGCGTCGCATCGAAGCGGTCACGGGGACGAACACCCTCGACTATCTCGTCGAGTCGTCGCGCACGCTCGCGGACGTCGCGGGGTTGGTCGGCTCACCAGTGGATGGTCTTGCAACTGCCGTGCAGCGAAAGTTGGATGAGATCAAGTCATTGCAAGACGAGGTCAAGGCGCTGAAGTCCGCTCAGGCGCGTTCTCGTGCCGGAGAGGTGGCTGCGCGGAATTCAGGCGGCGTGGTCGTCGAACGTATCGATGGAATGGCTCCCGGGGATCTGCGCGAGCTCGCACTTGCTGTGCGGGAAAATGCGCAGGTGTCGGTCGTCGTCCTCGGCGGAGTCACGGATTCTGGCGGTGTCGCACTCGTTGCGGCAACCACTCCAAAGGTTGAAGTCGGTGCAGGGGAGCTGATCAAGGACGCGGCGAAACTCGTCGGCGGTGGCGGCGGCGGTAAGGGTGACGTGGCGACGGCCGGAGGAAAGAAGCCGGAGATGTTGGACGAGGCGCTCGACCTCGTTCGGAAGCGGGTCGGGTCGGTTGTTGGCGCCTGACATGCGGGCGCTCGGATTGGATCTCGGCACCAAGCGAATCGGTGTCGCAACGAGTGACTCGAGTGGGTTGATTGCATCACCGTTGACGGTGTTGGAGAGAACCGGAGATCGAGCACAGGATCATCGCGCGATCGCCAAGCTCATTCAAGAAGAAGAGGCATCAGTCCTCGTCGTTGGATTGCCGCTTTCGCTGTCGGGTGAAGCGGGTCATGCTGCACAAAGCGTCCTTTCAGAAATCGAGGAGATGGCTAGCGTTGTCGGTGTGCCCATCGAGACGTACGACGAACGAATGTCGTCGGTGACGGCGAATGAGATGCTGATGGAACGCAAGATGAAGGCTCAGGCGCGTCGCCGCGTGGTGGACAAGGTGGCGGCTGCCGTGATGTTGCAGTCGTGGCTCGACCACCGGCGAAACCAGTCGAACGCATGATTGATCCTCTCCTTCGTCCGCCGCGACCTGACTACGAGAAGGTCGACGACTGGTCAGAGGATCCGTGGGATGACCCGAGTCGCTTGAATGACGGTGGTGGCGTCGACACCGATGTTGTAGATCCCGTTTCCCTTGAGCGCTTCCGCGACATCCTCCGCTTGATCTCCATCGTGGTCGTTGCGCTCGCGCTGCTGTTCGGACTCGTTGGATGGTGGTACCTGCGTCAGGTGAATCCCGCAGGGGAGGCGACGTCGACCGAAACCTTCACGGTTGTCCAGGGTGACACAATGGTCGATGTCAGCACGCGACTGGCAGACCAGGGGATCATCTCGAGTGCCGGTGTGTTCCGGTGGTATGTGGCGAGGAACGGTGGAATCGAACTCGAGCCCGGGTTCTACACGGTGCGTGCCAGGTCCCACATGGGAGACATCATGGCGGTGCTGAACACGCCACCGTCGATCACCTACACCAAGGTGACGTTTCCTGAGGGCTTCACGGTGACCCAGATCGCCCGCCGACTCGAAGACAAGACCGCGCGCCTGACGGAAGCAGATGTGCTTGCTGCGGTATCCGACCCTGCCATCGTTTCGAACTTACGTCCCGATGGCCAGGTATCCCTGGAGGGACTGCTCTTTCCTGACACCTACCTGGTCTCGGGGGACGAGACTGCCACGCAAGTACTTCAGCGAATGATCAGTTTGATGGAAGACGTCGCGCGCGAGGAAGGCCTCAATGAGGCACAGTTGAAGGTTGGTTATTCGCCGTACAAAGTGCTCATCGTCGCATCGATGATCGAACGAGAAGCCCGCCTCGATGAGGATCGATCCAAGATTGCCCGTGTCATCTACAACCGACTCAAAGCAGGCATGCCATTGCAGATCGACGCGACCTTGTACTACGGCGCGCCCGAGGGGGTGACCTTCGCGGACTTGAAGGCCATCGAAGGTCCGTACAACACTTATCTGAAGAAAGGTTTGCCGCCGACACCGATCGCAAGTCCGGGACGCGCATCGATTCGTGCCGCATTGAATCCCGCGAACAATCCCGCATCATCGGATCCCTTGTGTGCTCAAACACCAAAGCCGTGTCGCTACCTCTACTACGTGCTCGCTGACACCGACGGGCGCCACGTCTTTGCGACGACCCTTGCACAACACGAAGCAAACGTCGAGGCTGCGCGCGCCGCGGGGATTCTTCCGTAAGTCGTGGTGATGCGCGCTGCTGTCATCGGGACTCCGGTCTCGCAGAGTCTTTCTCCTGCCATGCACAATGCGGTGTTTGCAAGTCTCGGGATCAACGCTGAGTATGGGGCACTCGATGTGTCGGCGAGTGACTTTGAAGGAACGATCGAGCGACTGCGTCGATCGGAGTACGTCGGCTTGTCCGTAACCATGCCGCACAAGGATGCCGCGTGTCGAATCAGCGACGAGGTCTCGCAAGTGGCACGCAGGATCGGGGCGGTCAACACGATCTCGTTCCGTGACGGGACGATCTCTGGCGACAACACCGACGGTGCGGGATGTGTTCGCGCACTTGGGCATCATGGTGTGGTCGTGGAGGCCGCGCGCTGCGTCGTGCTTGGGGCAGGAGGAACCGCGCGCTCCGTAGTCGATGCCTTGGTCTCTGGTGGTGCGCGTGAGGTGATCGTGGCTAATCGGACGGAGACCAACGCTCGTCGTGCGATCGAAGGTCTCGAGCGGTGTCGCATCGGCGACGTCGCTGACGTAAGTAAATCCGACATCGTCATCAACTGCACATCAGTCGGTATGGGCACGAATGAGTCGCCGATTCCCGCTGAGGCATTGGCTGGTGTCGGTTGCGTGCTCGACGCCGTGTACCACCCACTGCGTACGAAGCTCCTCGACATGGCCATAGCTGCAGGTTCGAAAACGATCGACGGACTCTGGATGCTGGTGTTTCAAGCAGTCGAACAGCAGTGTCTCTGGTTCGGCCACGACGTCGATGCACTGGTGATGAGGTCTGCTGCAATGGCTGAACTCGCACGACGTGGCAATGATCCGACGCTGTAGCGCAGTTCGTAAATGACCGCAGGCCCATGACGGGTCAGCGATAGCCTTTGATTCATGCTTCGATACCTCACGGCGGGTGAAAGTCACGGCCAAGCGCTCGTCGCCGTCGTCGAGGGTTTGCCTGCTGGGCTGCGCGTGACGGCTGAGGACATCCAGCAGGAGTTGGGCCGGCGTCGCCTTGGTTACGGTCGCGGTCCGCGCCAGCGCTTCGAAGTTGACGAGATCGAGCTTCTCGGTGGTATCCGCCATGGCCGGACGCTCGGATCTCCAGTGTCGATCCTGATCAAGAACACGGAGTGGTTCCGCAGCGATGTCTGGCATGAGGAGATGTCTCCGGCGCCCGGTGCCACCAAGAAGCCGTTGACGCAACCACGTCCCGGACATGCGGACCTGTCGGGCATGCAGAAGTACGGATTCGACGACGCCCGTCCCATCCTCGAACGCGCCAGCGCTCGGGAGACGGCAGCCCGGGTGGCACTCGGAGCGGTTGCGCGCGCGTTCTTGCGGCAAGCCTGCGATGTCGAGGTCATCTCGCACGTGGTTCGCAT
>JALRJT010000105.1 GCA_023254985.1 Ilumatobacteraceae bacterium
GCTCAGCCTCAGACATCATCGACCACCAGTGTGTCGGCCCCACGCTTTCCTCGCCACCAGTCGAGTGCGCTCATTGGGGCCTTCCCCTCGGGCTGTACTCGCTCGCACAGGATTATTCCCGTCGCACAGCCGATCACCACGCGACCGTCGAGCAACGACACCGTTCCCCGAGCACAACTCCCCTGGGATGCACTTCCTTCGACGATTCGTAGTCGCTGACCAGCAATGGTCACGAATGCTCCACCAATTCGGATTCGCCGTGCCTCGACCCGCGCATCGTCGCACGTGATCGCCCGATCGACTGCGGTGATCTTGCGCGCATAGACGACCTCGCCAACTTGCGGATCCCCGACCCAGTCGCCATGACGCAACGTCTCGACGAGCAATGTGCAAGCCACACGATCGAGCCGTGAGCGCAGGTCATCAGCCGTATCGGTCGGCCCAAGTGCGATCTCCTGGCGCGCGAAGACCTCCCCCGTATCGAGTTCCTCGACGACCCGCATGATGCACACACCCGTTTTCGTGTCGCCCGCGAGAATCGCTCGCTCCACTGGCGCGGCGCCCCGCCATCGCGGCAACAACGAATAGTGCGCGTTGATCATCGGAACCACGCCCAACACACTGCTCGGGATGAGCGACCCAAACGCGACCACGACGCCGAGGGTGTCGGGTGCTGCAAAGTCCTTCACACGGTTGATGTCATGAATGACGGGGATACCAAGGCCGAGTGCGGCTGACTTCACCGGGCTCGGAGTCGTCTCGCTCCCTCGACCCCTCCGCTTGTCGACGCCAGTCAGCACAGCGACGACGTCGAACCCGGCAGCATGGATCGCCCGTAGCGGTCCGACGGCGATCTGCGGTGTGCCCGCATACACGATGCGTTGCGGGACGCCACTTGGCATCGGCGCAAGCATGTTCACGACAACCGCAGGTGAATCGGCTCCGAATTCGGTCGCAAGTCTCGTGCTTCGTACAACTTGAGCGCCTCAGTGCGCTGATCCGGCGTCATTCGATCGAACATCAACACGCCGTTCAAGTGATCGATTTCATGCTGGAAGAGACGCGCGAGCAACTCGTCGGCCTCAAACTCGACCTCATCGCCGTCGAGCGAGATTCCTCGCACCAACACGCGTCGTGGGCGCAACATCTCGACGTACATGCCCGGAATCGACAGACATCCCTCGTCGTAGACCCATTCACCCGAAGACTCCACGATGGTTGGGTTGATGATTCCCTGCGGATTGTCGTCGATGTCCCAGACGAAGATTTGCCGCTGCACCCCGATCTGCGGCGCAGCAAGACCGAGCCCCGGCGCCTCGTACATGGCGCGGAACATGTCCTCGGCGAGAGAAATCAGCTTCCCGTCGACGTTGTCGATGCGAGCCGCAACTTGCTCCAGCACGGGATCGCCAAAGACTCGGATCGCACCCTGGTCGGGAGGGATGTTCGCCTGTTCTGCCATTGCGTGTAAGGCTATCCACGCAATGGGAACCGACCATTACTTCTCTCCGAATCAGCCGACCGAAGACGAACCCAAGTCGTCGTTTCAGTTCACCGTCGATGGTCACACCCTCACCGTCGCGACCGACCGCGGCGTGTTCGCACGCAAGGGACTCGACATTGGGACCGAAATCCTCTTGGAGTCCGTTCCACGCCCTCCCGCGAACGGGAACCTGCTCGACCTGGGCTGTGGATCAGGTGCGATCGCACTCACGCTGGCAACACAGTCGCCACACGCTCAGGTCTACGCCGTCGACGTCAACCCTCGCGCCGTCGAATTGTGTGCACGGAATGCAACGCGCAACGGGTTGACCAACGTACATGCCCTCCTCGACAGCGACGTCTCGCACGACCTCACGTTCGACACGATCTGGTCGAACCCCCCGATTCGCATCGGCAAGGCAGAGTTGCACCGCATGCTGGCATCGTGGCTGTCGCGACTCTCCGCAGGTGCAACCGCTTGGCTCGTCGTCAATCGCAACCTTGGGGCAGACTCACTCTCTGTCTGGCTCAGCGAGCGCGGATGTCATGTGGAGCGCGCAACGAGCAAGCGAGGCTTCCGCGTACTCGGCGTGACGCCTACACCCGCTGCGGATCTCTGGCGACCCTGACGTCGCCCCCTGGTCCAACTCCTGCCGCCGCGAGTGCATCATCCAACCCTGCGTTGCTCGACGCCTTGACGAGGAGCGTTGAATCGTCCAGTCGCGCCACCTGCACGAGGAGATCCTTTCGTAAAAGACCTTCGACGCGCTCCACTCCCTCGCCGCTCAACTGGGCAAGACACGAAAACGGCGGCAATGACAGTGCGTGCCGCTGCTCGAGGGTGTGATCGACGAACGACTTCAGATCTCCATCGATCAGTGCCCGCAGAGCGGGATGCGTCGCATCCCTCGTCTGCACGATCACACGCGGACCCTTCGCGCTTCGTGAGACCGCCCACGCAGACTTGGCTACGAGAGACAAGGCAGACTCCGCAGCCATGAACCGTGGGGCGAGAAGTTCTGAATCGATGTCGAGAAGCACGACGTCATCGAGATCACGCGCACGATGGAGCACGGCTTCGGTACCGACCAGCAGTCGAACCTCGTGTGTCGGAAACTCATTCGTCGAACCTGCGGCCACCATCGCCACCTTGTCGAGACTCACCCCTGCCGCCTTTGCGACATCTTCATGGATGCGCGTCACGCCCTGTCGAACGAGTGCCATCTTGAGCGACCCGCATTCGGAACACACGCCTGGGCGTGAGACATCACAGCGAACACAGACAAGTCGACCGTCATCGTCCATCGTCATCG
>JALRJT010000121.1 GCA_023254985.1 Ilumatobacteraceae bacterium
ACATCGATTCTTCGGCCATCTTGGTCAGGATGTAGTTCGTCGTTCCGTTGACGATGCCAAGCACCCGTGTAATCGGCTCCCCCCGAAGGCTTTCTCGCAATGGTCGAATGAGGGGGATTCCACCGCAGACCGCAGCTTCGAAGAGAAGGTCGATCCCCGACGCGTCAGCTGCAGTGAACAACTCGACTCCATGTTTTGCAAGCAACGCCTTGTTTGCGGTGATCACCGGTTTGCCGTTGCCGATCGCCTGGAGAATCAAGCGACGAGCATCGTCAACACCGCCCATCACCTCAACGATCACATCGATCGTCGGATCGTTGACGACGAAGTCCGCATCGGTAGTCAGCAGGTCGGCAACGGCTGAAGTCTTGTGATTCGCTACGTTGCGTACTGCGACACGCGCTATCTCGAGCTGTACACCACTACGCGCCGCAACCGTCTGAGCCTGACGGTTGACGAGATCGACGAATGCCGACCCGACCGTTCCATGACCGAGCACTCCCACCCTGATGCGCTGCGCAGACATGGCACTCACGCTATTGGCTATTCAGCGATATCTGCCCGAACGAGATCCTCGAACGTCTCACGGCGAACGACGAGACGCGACGAGCCACCACGAACGAACACGACAGGCGGCCTGGTGACTTTGTTGTAGTTGGAGCCCATCGAATGCCCATATGCGCCAGTGACTGGCGTGACGAGGAGATCTCCAACTTTGAGGTCTGCTGGGACATCGGTCTCAGCAATCAAGATGTCGCCTGACTCACAGTGCTTCCCGACAATTCGCACACTCTTCGTGCGCTCTGCATCCGCACGTGTCGGAACGAATGCCTCATATCCACTTCCGTAGAGGACGGGCCGTGGATTGTCGCTCATTCCCCCATCGACGGAGACGTACGTTCGTACGCCTGGAATTTCCTTGATGGTGCCGACCCGGTACACCGTGACTGCTGCAGATGCGACGATCGAACGACCCGGCTCAACGAACACCTTGGTCGGTTTGCGCAGGCCCGTCGCCGCGTTGAGCAAATGGCGAGACCACTCAGTGATCGTCGGTGCACGCTCGTCGCCGATATAGGCGACACCAAGACCCCCACCAAAGGTCACCTCGTCCACCCCAAGTTCGTTCGCGAAGTCAACCATCAGTCGCGCTGCGTGTGTGAAGTTCTCGACAGCAAAGACGTTCGATCCGATGTGACAATGAATTCCGACGAAATGCATCTTCTCCGAAGATGCTGCAATCGCTGCGGCTCGTCGTGCATCGCCGTTGCCGAGATTGAATCCGAACTTCGAATCGTCTTGACCGGTCGAGATGTATTCGTGCGTGTGCACGTACACGCCCGGTGTGATGCGCAGCTGGACACGAGGCGGAGTGAGACCTTCGTCGACCAACGACTCGATTCGAGACATTTCGTCGAAGCTGTCAACCACGATGTGCCGGACCCCTGCGGTCAGCGCCATGCGCAGTTCGTCGGTGCTCTTGTTGTTGCCGTGCAGCACACAGCGGTTGGCTGGGACACCCGCGTGCAACGCAACGAACAGCTCGCCACCAGTCGCCACGTCGATCAACAGTCCTTCGTCGTGGGCGAGCTTCGCCATCGCCGTGCACAGGAATGCCTTGCTCGCGTAGATCACCGAGTCACGCCCGAACGCACTCACCGCTTCGTGGCATCGCGCTCGAAGGTGATCCTCGTCGTAGACGAAGACCGGTGTGCTGAATTGTTCGGCGATGTCACGAATCGACACACCA
Organism: Ilumatobacteraceae bacterium; assembly: GCA_023254985.1. GTDB lineage: Bacteria > Actinomycetota > Acidimicrobiia > Acidimicrobiales > Ilumatobacteraceae > UBA3006. Next base: position 1,751 of record JALRJT010000121.1, read on the forward strand.
GCAATCGAGAGGTTCCCTGCAGCGTCAATCGATGCATTGTCGGGCAACAGGTGCGCAGAGATCGGCTTCACATCTGCTCCGGTGCCTCGATGCCGAGGAGTTCCAATCCTTGATGCATCACTCGAGCGGTGAAGTCACACAGAGCCAAGCGACTCGACCGAAGTTCGTCGCTGTCGGCCTTCAACACAGGACACTGCTCATAGAACGAGGAGAACTCACTCGCTAAGTCATAGAGATAGGTGCACAAACGGTGTGGCGCGTACTTGTCGATCGTGTCCCACACGGCGGTATCGAACTGCAACAACCGCATCGCCAACACTCGCTCGCTCGCGTGCCCGATGATTGGTGTCACCCCACGGACGGCAGCACGGTCGACTCCTGCCCGTCGAAAGATGCTGCAAATTCGCGCGTGCGCATATTGCAGGTACGGCGCGGTGTTGCCGTCGAAAGACAACATCCTGTCCCAATCGAAGACGTAGTCCTTGATGCGGTCCGTGGACAGATCCGCGTATTTCACCGAACCGATTCCGACCTGCCGAGCGACTACAGCCTGGTCCTCGCTCGACAACCCACCGTTCTTTTCCCGCACGGCAGTTGCGGCCCGCTCGACAGCCTCGGCGAGGAGTGCATCGAGCTTCACAGTGTCGCCACTGCGGCTCTTCAACATCTTGCGATCCGAACCAAGCACGCTGCCAAAAGCGACGTGCACCATCGCCTCATCGGAGGCGAGCCAGCCCGTTGCGCGGGCGACCGATTTGATCATCTCTAGATGCTGCGCCTGCGGCGAACCGACGACATAGACGAGGACGTCGCAGCCGAGTCGCTCTACTCGATCGATCACGCAAGCAAGGTCGCTCGTCGCGTAGTTGTAGCCACCATCGGTCTTGCGAATGATGAGTGGGAGTGGTTCGTTCTCGCGATTCACGAATCCTGCAGGGAACACGACGTCTGCGCCGTTGCTCTGCACGAGCAATCCCGACTTCTCCAGCCGCTCGACGACTTTCGGCAGAAGCTCGTTGTACGCGCTTTCACCCATCAGATCATCGTCGGTGAGCAGCACGCCGAGCGTCCGGTAGACACGACCGAAGTAGGCCATGCTCTCGGCGACGAGCAACTTCCACAGGCGCAGCGTCTCAGCATCACCGCCCTGCAACTTGACAACTCGTTGTCGTGCACGCTCCTTGAAATCGTCCGCCTCCTCGAACTTCGCCCTCGCCTGCTTATAAAACGAGTCGAGATCCCCGACGGAAAGCTCTTCTGCAGCTGCGATCTCCCCGAGGTCGACGAGGTGCTCGATCAACATCCCGAACGGAGTACCCCAGTCACCGATGTGGTTCTCACGAATGACTCGGTTACCAACGAAGCCGAGCAGCCGAACA